>JBEEOX010000063.1:0-7877 GCA_041191425.1 Verrucomicrobiota bacterium
AGACCAGCAGCGCGAATCCGGCACCGATGACGAGCGCGATGACCGATACCCAGAAGAGGAAGTTCACATGAAACTCACCCGCATGTTCCGGCAAGGCGGGTGCGAGCTTGTGAGCGAAGCTGTAACCTGCGCCGACGGCGAGTACGGAAAGCAGGACGAGCGGCAGCAGCATCATCGGGCCAACTTCGTGGGCGTGATCGGAATTTTCAGAGCGCGGTTTGCCGAGGAACGCGACGATGAAAAGGCGCGTCATGTAGAATGGCGTGAGCACCGCGACCGTCGCGGTGATCCAGAACAGGATTGGTTGTTTCTCGTGAGCCGCTTCGAGGATCAGTTCCTTTGAGAAGAATCCCGAGGTGAATGGCACGGCGATGAGCGCGGCAAATCCTAGGAAGAATGTGATACCGGTGAGCGGCATTTTTTTCATGAGTCCGCCCATCTTCCAGATGTTTTGCTCGTGGTGGCAGGCGTGGATGACCGCGCCCGAGCCGAGGAAGAGCAGGGCCTTGAACCAGGCGTGGGTGAAGAGGTGGAACATGCCCGCTTCGCCGGAAACGAGGCCGACGGCCATCACCATGTAGCCGAGCTGCGAGAGGGTTGAGTAGGCGAGCACGCGCTTGATGTCATCCTGCTGCACGGCCATCAGAGCGGCGACGAGCGATGTGATGCCGCCGGTCCATGCAATCACGGCGCTGGCTTGCAGTCCTTCGAAGACTTCGAAGCCGAGCGAAAGTTGCAGGCGGAAGAGCATGTAGACACCGGCGGCGACCATGGTTGCGGCGTGGATGAGCGCCGAAACGGGAGTGGGTCCTTCCATCGCATCGGGCAGCCAGACATGAAGTGGCAGCTGGGCCGACTTGCCGACGGCACCGCAGAAAATGCAGAGGATTGCAGCGGAAAGCACACCGGCGGAAATTTCCGCAGGTATTTTCATTTCATCGAATGCCAGCGTGCCCGTGATGCCCCAAAGCATCAAGATGCCGATCATGAATCCGAAGTCGCCGACGCGGTTGCAGAGGAAAGCCTTCTTCGCGGCATCGGCGGCGGAGTCCTTGTGGTACCAGTGACCGATCAGCAGGTAGGAGCTGAGGCCGACCAGCTCCCAGAAGATGAAGGTCATGATGAAGTTCGACGCCAGCACGATGCCGGTCATCGAAAACATGAAGAGCGAGAGTCCGGTGAAGTAGCGGTTTTTCGCCGCATCGTCCTTCATGTAAGAGAGCGAGAAAATATGAACGAGCGCGCCGACGCCGGTGACGACCGTCATCATGCCGGTCGAGAGTTGGTCGAGCTTGATGCCGATTTGCAGGTGGAAGTCGCCGATCGTGGCCCAGTTGATGTTGAAGGTGCCCGATTGCCCGAGCAGGCGAAGGGAAAGGATCAGCGTGGCGATTGCCGAAGCGGTCGAGAGCCAAGGGGCAAGCGGTCCGCGGCGCAGCACGAGCTGATTGATCACCGCAATCGCGAGCGGAAGGAAAAGAAGTAGCCAGGGCAGGTTCATGGGGGTGGAAATTTGATCTAGGGAGGACGGCTTTTAATCAGGCTCTTTGAATTTTCCTCCTTCGATGTTCAATGTTGGGTGTTCAATGTTCCTCAGCCCTTGAGGCTGGTCAGCTCGTCGGTGTGAATGGTTTGTCGTGCGCGGTAGAGGGCGACGATGATGGCGAGGCCGACGGCGACTTCGGCGGCGGCGACGGTGATGACGAAGAAAACGAGCATTTGCGCGTGGTAGTCGGGCAAGCCGTTGACCGTATTGAAGCGTGAGAATGCGACGAGGCTGAGGTTGGCGGCGCTAAGCATCAGCTCGAGGCACATGAAGACGATGATGATGTTGCGGCGCAGCACCACGCCCGCGAGGCCGATGGCAAAGAGCAGGCCGGAAACGAGGAGGTAGTCGTTGAGGGTGGGCATGGGGAAGGGAGAGATGGAAGAGATTGGACGAATCAGTCGGATCCGACGGATTTCTTAGAAAGCACCACCACGCCGATGGTGGCAACGAGGAGGAGCACGCCGAGGAGTTGGAGCGGTAGGTTGTATTGAGTGAAGAGCGTGTGGCCGATGAGGTGGATGTCGGGGAGGCGGCCGTCGGTGAGCGCTTCGGCGATTTTGCTGTCCTTGGGAAATTGGGTAGCGGCGTTGGCAAGCGCTTGCTGGTCGAGCGTTGGCGCGCATTTGTCGGCGGTGTTGGAAAGAATGCCGACGAGTTGGACAATGAATGCGACCACTAGCGCAAGGCCTGCGGCGAGTGGTGCGAGACCGCGCGCGCGTTTTTCCTCATCCTTGAGGTCGAGCAGCATGATGATGAAAAGGAACAACACCATCACTGCGCCGGTGTAGACGAGGATCTGAATGATCCCGACAAAGAAGGCGCTGAGACCGATGAAAAGCCCTGCCAAACCGACGAAGCTTGTCACCATAGCGAGCGCGCTGGCCACCGGGTTGCGAAAAGCGATTACCGCCGCACCACCGATCAGCATGATGGTGGAAAACAACCAGAAAAGGTAAGAGGGCATTGGAGATTGGGGGATTAGAGATTGGGGTTTGTGTCCGTCGGTTCGATAGCTGGCCCTTTGGTTTTGGCTGACTTTTTAAGCCATGACATGTAACCGTTGAGAATTCGAAGCGTCTTACTGAAGTGTTCGCGCCCGGCCAGATAGAGACTTTCATCAATCAGCGAGTCGTCATGAGATGTGATCAATTGGTCCAGCACTTCATTGAGAGAACCTCTCGCTTGGGAGCAGAAACGATAGTTATCGAGAAAGTGATAGCGTCCATGGCCTTCGGCTATGTTGTGGGTCACGGATCGGGATGAGCGTTTGATTTGATCGCACAAATTAAATTCTTTCAATTCCTTGAGAATCGGAGCGACTTGACGGAACACAAAAATGCGGAGTTCACGTCCAGCTTTCCACGCCTCAAGTTCTTCAAAGGTCTTTGTTTGCTCTTGGTCCATTCCCAATTATCAAATTTCAAATTTCCAATATCCCTTATTTTAACTCATTCCACTTGTTCACGAGTCCGGTGCGGACGCCGCCGATTTCGTAGAGTTTCTTTTTGTCGTGAACCATGTCGGCGCGTTTGAGGCCCGTGATGAGGTAGTCTTTGCGCAAGAAGATCGCTTGTTCGGGGCAGACTTCTTCGCACATGCCGCAGTAGATGCAGCGTATCATGTCGATTTCGAATTCCTGCGGGCGCTTTTCGATCTTGGCCCATGGGTCGTCGAAGGGGATTTCGCCGGGGGTGATGCGAATGGCTTTCGGCGGGCAGATGAATTCGCAGAGTTGGCAGGAAACGCAGCGTTCGCGTCCTTGCTCGTCGGTGACGAGTGCGGGGGCGCCACGGTAGTAGTCGGGCAGATGCGAATCCCAGCGTTGCTCGGGAAACTGCATCGTCACGCCGAGGCCGGATGACTCGAGGTCTTTCGCTCCTACCGATTTTCCGCGCAGGGATTTGATCGCGTGGCTAAGCGTGAGGAAGAAACCCTTGAGGAGGGCGCCGAAGTAGATCTTCTCACCGAGCTTGAGTTGGGGGCGTTGGAGTTTGACGACAGCCATGGATGTGCGTGGTGAGGGGTTGGGAAAATTTAAATGCGCAGAGGTTTGGATTTTTCTTCCGAGACTTTTGCGACCCAGACGATTGCGCCGGTGACGATGATCAGAAGGATGGCTCCGGCACCGATGATGGTTGTCGAGAGCGAGGGCGCGGCGAGGATCAGTGCGGCGAGGAATACATTGATGAGCGCGGCTTCGAAGAATATCACCCAGCCGAGTTTCATCAGTTGGTCGTAGCGGAAGCGTGGAACCGTCCAGCGCACGAGGATGAAGAAGAGGATGAAGGCGAGCAGCTTCGTGAGGAAACAGCCCATGTGGATGAGTCCGCCGATTTCGAAAGATCCGATCTTGAGTTGGCTGATGTATTGATCGAGGCCGAAACCGACCGACCATCCGCCGAGGAAGAGCGTGATGATGAGCGCCGAGCCGATCACCATGGCGGCGTATTCGCCCATGAAGAAGAGCGCGAATTTCATTGATGAGTATTCCGTATGGTAGCCGCCGACGAGCTCGGTTTCGCATTCCGGCAGGTCGAAGGGCATGCGGTTGGTCTCGGCAAATATCGAAACGGTGAAGATCAGGAACGCGATGAAGGACGGAATCCAAAACATCGCCGTTTGCAGGTCGGGCATGCCGATTTTTCCATCTTTCCAGAATGGCAGGAGAAGCCAGCCGTTGTCGGCTTGATGCTGGACGATTTTTGAGAGGTTCAAATCACCGAAGTAGAGCAGGACCGGGATGATCGAGAGGCCGAGCGAAATTTCGTAAGAGATCATTTGCGCGGTCGAGCGCACGCCGCCGATGAAGGGGAATTTCGAATTCGACGACCATCCGGCGAGGGTGATGCCGTAGACCGTTAGTGATGAAACTGCGAAAACAAAAAGCGGTCCGGCATCGATGTCGGCGATCACGAGTTTTTCCGTGTGGCCGAAAATTGAAATCGGCGAACCGAAGGGCACCACGCAGACGGTGATCAAGGCGGGGATCACGGTGAGCGCCGGTGCAAGCCAATAGAAAGCCTTGCGCACATGGGCGGGAGTGAAGTCCTCTTTAAGGAAAAGTTTCAATCCGTCGGCCATCGGTTGGACGAGGCCGAACATGTGGAAATCTTTTTTGAAGCCGAGCAGAGAGAGTGGGATGCCAACGCGGTTCGGGCCGACACGGTCCTGGATGATCGCGGAAAAGCGGCGCTCGAAATACACCGAGAGCGGCACGAGTGGCAGCACCACGATGAAGGTGAGCGTGACGATCTTGGCGAGGATGATCGCGAGTTGGAAGAGAATGTCCGGCATTGTGTGTGTGGTGCGAAATTAGCCGTTGATTAGACCCGCCGCCTTGCGCGCGCGTTCGTTTTCTAACAGAGCGATTTTATGGCCGGTCTCGGTGATGGGTGTTCCTTGATGACCGATTTTTGAGAGCGTAAGATTTTGAAATGCGGCGATGTTTTCTGCGATCGCCTTGAACACATCCTCGATGTGGTGGATCTCGTGTTTGTCGCCAGTGATGGCGCAGATCAGATCGCGGATCGCTTCCCAGTCGTCGCGAGTTTGGCCAACGGGCTCGACCGCACGGTTGAGGCGTTGGAGGCGACCCGAGAGGTTGACCATCGAGCCGCGTTTCTCGGCAAAGGCGGCGGTGGGCAGAACGAAATGCGCGAGTGATGCGGTCGGGTTGGCGAGCGTGTGGGTCTGCACCAGCAGATCGAGCTTTGCGAGGTCGTTGGTGCTGAATCCTGCATCGCTGACGAGGTCTTCGCCGAGCACGATGAGGGCCTTGATTTCGCCCGACTGGACGGCGCTGCGGATGGTATCGATTTTGGAATAAGGATCGCTGTTTTCCCAAACGAGTTTCGCGCCGGTGGTGTTTGGATTGCGGTCGGCAGCGATGAGCAGGTGATCGGCTTCGCCGAAACGCGGGACGAGCGAGAGCTGTGAAGTGCCGATTTTTTCTGCGAGCGCACGGGTGAGGAAAAGCTCCTCATTGGTCATGCGACCAGAGGCAATGACCGCAATTTTTTCGGGGGCGAAATTTTTGATCGCGGACGAAATGTCAACGAGTGCGTTATTCCATGTGGTGGCGGCGTGCTGGCCGGAGGCATTTTTTGCGAGCGGCTCAGAGAGGCGGTTTTCGCAGTCGATGTAATGGAAATTGAGGCGGTGGGAATCCGGCATCCAGCACGAGTTCACTTCGTCGTTTTGGCGCGGGGTGATGCGGTGGATCTTGTTGCCGCGGGTCCAGATCGTGATGTTGGTGCCGGTGCCGCAGTTGACATCGATGCTCGGGGTCTCCTTGAGGAACCACACGCGCATCTGGAAGCGGAAATCGTTCGAGGTGAGCGCACCGACCGGGCAGATGTCGGCGGTGTTGAGCGAATAGTTTGAGTCAAGCAGGCGGCCGGGGTGGACCGTGAGGGTCGTGTGAGTACCGCGTTGCGTGAAGCCGAGGACCGGATCGCCGGCGACTTCATCCATGAAGCGGATGCAGCGGCTGCACATGATGCAACGCTCGTCGTCGAGGCGGATGCGCGGGCCGATATCGACATTTTTCGGCTTTTTCACCTTCATGTCGATGAAGCGCGAGACGCCGCGGCCGTGACCGACCGAGTGTTCCTGGAGGCGGCATTCGCCGGCTTGGTCGCAGATCGGGCAGTCGAGCGGGTGGTTGATGAGGAGAAACTCCATCACGCCCTCGCGGCATTTTTCCACCAACTCGCCGGAGGTGCGGATGCCCATGTTTTCCGCGACCGTGTTCGCGCAGGCGATCACAGGTCGCGGCATCCAACCGATCGGCTCGTAGCCGTTTTCATCGCGCTGGGGCTCCTGACCAGGCGCGGGGCGCGGCGGCATGCCGGTCTGCACGAGGCACATGCGGCAGTTGCCGGGGGCGGTGAGTTTGGGGTGATAGCAGTAGTGGGGCACGATGCTGCCGACGCTGCGGCAAGCCTCAATGATCCGTGTGCCTTTGGGAAACTGGCGCCAAACTCCGTCGATCTGGACATTGACCATGCCCTTTTCGGCAGCAAGGTCCTTTGGCAATTTCAGTTCCGCAGTGGCAGAGGGTGTGTCGCTCATGGCATCGAAGGGGGTCCGGGCGCGGTGTGCCAAATCGCCCGGCCCGCACGCGCGGGACTATGTCGGCCCGATCCCTGCCGGGCAAGACTGCTTTCGGAAAAATTGCAGGATTTTTAAGATAGAATGCGGCTTTTGGCATCGTTTCCGCTCACTGACTGCTCGGTTGAAAGGTGGCTTTGGTCAAAAATGCGCGGGCCTCGCCGACGAGGTAGAGTGATCCGGCGATGAGGATGGGTCCGCCGTGTCGATGTGCGGCGTGGTAAGCCGACTCGAAATCATCGAATGTTTCGTAATCAGGGGCGCTCGGTGGCAGGCATGCGACGAGGTCTCCGACCTGGGTAGCGCGCGGCGAGTTGATTGGGCAGATGAAAATTTTTGAGGCGAGCGGGCAGAGGATTTTGAGGACCCCAGCGATGTCTTTGGCATCGACTGCACTAAATACGAGCGAGGCTTTTTTATCGCAAAATTCGCTCGTCCATGTTCGGACCAGCGACTCGGCCGAGTGTGGGTTGTGGGCGCCGTCGAGGATGACATTAGGTCGAATTTTTTCGAAGCGTCCCGGCCACGAGACCGATGACAGCCCGTGACGCAGGACATCGGCGTTGAGCGGAAGCCCTGCGCGGTGCAAGGCGGCCACCGCGAGTGCGGCGTTCCAGCGCTGATGTTCGCCCGCCAGCGCGATGCCGTAGCCATTGAGCGGCTCGGTGATGAATTCCAGCGGCGCGCGTTTTTCGTTGGCCTCTTTTTCGAGCACGATCCGCGCCTCTTCTTCCTGCGGCGAGGAAAGAGCTGGTTTACCCTCAACAAAAATTCCGGCCTTCTCTTTTGCGATCGCGCCAAGCGTGTTGCCCAGCCATTCCATGTGATCAAGTCCGATTGGCGTGATCACACAGACATCCGCCGGCACGGCGGTGGTGGCATCGAGTCTGCCGCCCATGCCAGTTTCGAGCACGATGATCTCGCAGGAGGATTCACGAAACCAACGCATCGCCAAAGCGAGCGCGATTTCGAAAAAGGTCGGATGTGTCGTCATTTCTTCGCAGATCACACGCAGCTCACCAAGCATTGAGGCGCATGTTTCTTCGGGGATTTCTTGGCCCGAAACTTTGATGCGCTCGCGAAAATCAATGAGATGCGGCGAGGTGAATAGCCCGCTGCGTCGTCCGCAGGATCGCGCGATACTGTCTATGATCGCGCAGGTACTGCCCTTGCCGTTGGTGCCGGCGACATGAATCACTTTTACATCGTGCGCGGG
>JBEEOX010000064.1:0-7870 GCA_041191425.1 Verrucomicrobiota bacterium
GGCCCCGCATCGAGATCGGCGGTGACATAGTGACATGTGGCACCGATGAGTTTCACCCCTCGCTCGTAAGCCTGTTGATAAGGATTGGCCCCAATGAAGGCGGGCAAGAAACTGTGGTGAATGTTGATGATGCGTCCGGCGAAGTCCTTGCAGAAATCATCGGGCAATATCTGCATGAAACGAGCGAGCACGATGAGCTCGACATCTTCTTTTTCAATCAGCTCGCGAATCTTTGCGAATCCGGCCGCGCGTTGATCTCCATCCATGTCGATTTCGTGAAACACAATGCCCGAACGATCGGCGATGGAATGACAATTGGGTCGATTGCCAATGATTGAGGTGATCTCGATGGGCAATTCACCAAGTTCAGTGCGCCACAGAATTTCGTTGAGGCAGTGATCGGTCTTGGTCACCAGCAAGGCCGTGCGCATGCGATAGGGCAAACGTCGGAAGTGCCAGTTGGCTTGCAGAGATCGACCTAGGGTTCCAAAGCCTTCAATAAAGTCCTCCGTCTGCACATCAAGATCCCCGGTTTCGATTTCAAGCCGGGCAAAAAACTTGCCCTGGAGTGAATCAGAAAACTGGTTGAACTCGATGAGGTTGCCACGATGACCAGCCACATAGTTGGCGATTTTGGCAACGATGCCCGGTTGGTCGGGGCAACTGAGTTTGAGAATGAGTCCTGGGCGAGCCACGCGGCAGTTTTCAACCATCGCCGAAGGGGTGTCAATCACCCCCTCAATTCGACTTACGAACCACGGGGTCAGTCCACTTCGGAGCCAAGCGCAGGCATGCGCGGCGAAATGCAAACGCCCCGGCGATTCCGCCTGTGAAATCCGCAATCCAGTCGGCCATGTTGGCACCACTACGACCCGGTGTGAAACATTGATTCCATTCGTCGAGCCAGCCGAGCAGGCCGATGGCAATGATGGTTGCCGTCACGACATACGCCCAACGCACCCTGCGTCGCAAAACCACCAATGTGATCGTGGTGAACAAGCCGGCAACGAGAATGCCGCCGCCTGCAAAGCCAAGAAAATGAGCCACCTTATCGAGCTGCATCTTGAGCTGAGGGTTTTCGTCGCCTGGAATCGACGACAAAAACCAAATGGTTCTCACCCAAACCAAAACCGCGATCAGCCAAACCAACGGATGTCGAAACCAATTTCGAATGCTCACTGTTTGCGCATCTCCTCCTCAAGTCTCTCGGCCAGCCACTGTTTCATCATCGACTGATAATTCAGGAATCTCGATCGCGCAATGCGCTTGAGTCGCGACAGCATGCGAGGGTCAAAGCGCAAGGTGATGGTCGTAGAGTCACGCGAATCGGATTCGAGCACCGAGGCTGCCATCAGCTTGCCGTCGAGTTCGTGCATTTCCCAAAACCGCGCCTCTGCCTCTTCATCGGAGAACTCGGGGATTTCTGACCAGTTGTTGATCGACTTCATGGGTGGAAAAAATGTTAGACGCACGAACTCATCGGCAATCGGCGTATTTTCGGTCATAAAATTTTCGCTCCGACTCGGTCATGTTGCGGGCGGCGATCACGCGTGTGGTTTTGCCATCGCTCCAGAAGGCAAAAAAAAGATGACGATCGGCAATCGTACGCCCGAGAGAATAGAATCGCGTCGCGCCGTCCTCCCTCTCGCAGTCGGGCAGGAAGCGAACCGCAAAGGGATCTTCGAGTGCTTCCTCGAGTTCGTGCGGCTTGACTTCGTGCAAGTCGAATTGAACGTCGATCAAATCAAGTTCCATATCATGAATGTGAAGGGAAATGGATACCGAATGCAACAAAGACTTTGCCAGTTAAAATCAGAGAAAAATCCTAGAGCGCGTGACCCATCCGCAAGCGCTTGGTTTCCAGGTACTTCTCGTTGTGCAAGTTGGCAGGCAAGGAAAGCGGAATTTGCTCGGTGATCTCGAGTCCGTAGCCCTCGAGGCCCACTACTTTTTTCGGATTGTTGGTGAGCAGTCGGATCCTGCGCACACCGAGGTCGCACAGGATCTGCGCGCCCATGCCGTACTCACGAAGATCGGCCGCATAGCCAAGCTTTTCGTTGGCCTCGATAGTATCCATGCCCTGCTCCTGCAACTTGTAGGCGCGGATCTTTGCCGGCAGGCCAATCCCCCTGCCCTCCTGACGCAGATAAAGCAGCACGCCACCTTCTTTCGAAATGCGCTCGAGCGCCGCCGCCAATTGCCCGCCACAATCGCAGCGCTGCGAGTGAAAGACATCTCCCGTGAGACACTCGGAATGCACGCGCACCAGAGTCGGAACCTCAGGATCAATCTCGCCGCGCGTGAGTGCGAGGTGATGACTCAAATCGGTGGCAACACGATAAAGGTGACAATCAAACTCGCCGAAATCGGTGGGCATTTTGATGCATTCCTCGCGGAGAACCAATTTTTCCGATCGTCGACGATACTCGATGAGTTGGGAAATCGTGCAGGCCTTGAGACCGTGGCGTTTTTGAAAATCACCGAGGTCGCCGACGCGCGCCATGGTTCCGTCATCGTTGATGATTTCACAGATCACCGCTGCTTCTGGCAGACCCGCCAAACGAGTGAGGTCGACCGCCGCCTCGGTGTGACCCGCGCGACGAAGCACGCCACCGGGACTTGCCAGCAATGGAAAAACATGACCCGGGCGCACGAAGGCCTCAGCGCCTGCGCTGGGATCGGCGAGGAGGCGGATGGTGTGGGCGCGGTCGGCGGCTGAGATGCCAGTGCCAACGCCCTTGGCGGCATCAACGCTCACCGTGAACGCGGTCTTGTGACCCTCGGTGTTGCGGCGCGTCATTTGAGGTAGATCCAGTTCCTCGGTGCGCTCGGCCGTGAGCGGGGCACAGATCAAACCTCTTCCATGCACGGCCATGAAGTTCACCATTTCTGCCGTGCAGAGCGATGCGGCACCAATCAGGTCGGCCTCATTTTCACGCGAAGGATCATCCGCGCAAATCACCAATCGACCCGCCGCGATTTCGGCGATGATTTCATCGATCGGACTGAACTGGATGGCGGATTCGGACATGGGAAAAATCGGCGCAATAGGCGCACCACAGGGAAAGACATGCGGGCTGATCGGGCAACCAAAGAATGCCGTAGATCAATTCAAAAACGGATCATCGGGGGCTTGAGCGAGGATGCGATGCAGCGGCGACATCTCGCCGAGCAAACCGCGCCAGAGCTCAACATCCTGACCGGCCCCAAGGAATTGCCGCCGTGGCTCGGTGCAAATCCATGTTTGTTGGCTCATTTCATTCTCAAGCTGACCCGGGTTCCATCCTGCGTGTCCAAGGTAAGCCCTCACGATGCGACCGGGACGGCTGAGGTGATTCGTCGCCTCTTCGATCGAGATCCGCATCGCCCAGTGAAGCCCGCGCTTGGGTGTCCACCACATCGAGCAAAACATCAACTGGTCGCGTAGGACAGGTCCGCCTTCATAGACTGGTACATTTTTCAATGGCTCGAAGGCCTTTTCCTTGAGCAACTCACCCACGACGGTGGAGAGCGGACGATTCAAAATGAGACCGCTTGCTCCTTCACCCGCCTCATGGTTGCAGATCAACAACACCGTGCGCCGAAACGAAGGATCGCGCATGCCGGGCTGTGCGAGCAACAACTTGCCGCGCAACTGCATCTGATGCGTTTGGAAATCGGGTAACACATCGCCAAATTAAACGCAGCACAGACATCCGCCAACCAGGGAATTTCGGAAAATTGGAAATTTCCGATTTTCTCTGGCATCGCGCCCACGAGTCAGCATCCTTTCCGCATGGCGATGACCCGATTTCAGATGCTGGCCACGGCGGCCTTGGTTTCGGTGCTGTTCCTAATTTTTGTCGGTGCCATTGTGCGCGTCACCGGCTCCGGCATGGGCTGCCCCGACTGGCCGACTTGCTGGGGCTGCCTGATCCCTCCCACGAGTGCCGACGAGGTGGACTTTGAAAAATTGCCGATCGAAAAATTTCAGCGAAAAGCCGAGCGCATGGGTCGTGATCCATCGACCATCACCGCCGAAAGCTTGCGCGCAGAATTTAACCCGCGGCATGTGTGGACCGAATTCATCAACCGCCTCTGCAGCCTCCCAGTCGGATTTTTCTCACTGGCCACCTTCATCGCCGCCTTCTGGCAAAGGTCGCGACGACCACTGGTTTTTTTCATGGCCTTCGCGTCACTTGCGGTCGTGCTGATCAATGCCTGGATGGGCGCGAGGGTTGTTTACAGCGGACTCAAGCCCGGCGTGCTCACCACCCACCTCGCGCTGGCCATGTCGCTCACCGGCATGCTGGCCTACTGCGCGTGGCGCGGCACGGATCAACCTTGGAGGGTCAACATGAACGAACCCGCCAGAGCCCGACTCAGATTGCTGCTCACCACGCTCCTAGGCTGCATCATCTTCACCGGAATCATCGGAGCGCAAGTCCGCGAACTCACCGACGAAATGTCAAAGTTTCACCGCGATGCTCCACGCTCGGAGTGGATCGGCGAGCTCGAGCAATCATGGAAGTACCTGCTCCATCGAAGCTTCTCATGGATCATTCTCGCGCTCGGCATTGGCATTTGGATTCACTCAAAGAAAAACGGTGGCAGTGGTCGTGTTGGCAAGGCTGCTTTGTCGATCATTCTCACGCAGATGATTCTCGGAGTCATCATGTCGCAAGTGCACATCTACTCATGGGTGCAGGTCCTGCATGTGGGTTTATCGGCGATTCTTCTTAGCCTTGTTTGGCTTTGGTGGTTTGCTTCGAGCAAAAAACCTCAGGCTCCATAGAGTCGGTGCATGCGGATGTGTTCCGCCACATCGGGATGCAGCCATTCCTGATTTTTTTCACCTCTCGCCAAGGCCTCGCGAATCTTTGTCGCCGAAGCGGGATGATGAGTTTTGATCAAATGCATGGCAAATCCATGCGGTGATAGTTTTATATCTCCTCGGTCGATCACGATGAACTCCACGCATTGCGCGAGCCTATCGGGGTGCTTCCATCGAGGAAGCGCCTCCCACTGATCCGCTCCCATGATCCAATAAAGCTTCGCTGCGGGAAATCGTTCTCGCATCAGTTCGGCAGTCTCGTAGGAAAACGATGGCCCATCGCGGCGCAGTTCGAGGTCATCCGCCACCGCCCATGGCGCATCCACCATCGCGAGCCTCAACATCGCCAAGCGATCTTCCGCCGATGCGGGCAACGATCCCTCCTTATGGGGAGAGATTCGGCAAGGGATAAAACGCACCTCATCAAGCCCCATTGCCTTCACCGCTTCCTCGGCAACATGACGATGCCCGAGGTGGACGGGATCAAAAGTGCCGCCGAAGAGGGCGATTTTTCGTGGCTCAGGCACAACACCAGTTCGGACATAGGGCATGACATTGCAAGCACCGAGCGCAATTTGAGGCCGAATGAACTCGTTCCCGCTTTACCCGGCACACGCCAGCGTTTAACACACCTGCCGCCATGCACGGATTTTCCTATAAAAACGAATCGCTCTTCTGTGACGATGTCGAATTGAGCTCCTTGGTCAGCGAGTACGGCACGCCGCTCTATGTCTACTCCGCCAACACGATCCTCGATCACTATCGTCGACTCGACCAGGCGCTCTCGGGGGTAAGCCATGAAGTCGCTTACGCGGTCAAAGCCAACTCAAACCTCTCGGTGCTGCGACTGCTGGCTCACGAAGGCGCGGGTTTCGACATCGTATCAGGCGGCGAACTTTTCCGCGTGATCAAGGCTGGCGGTGATCCAGCTCACTGCACTTTTGCTGGGGTCGGCAAAACTCGCGAGGAAATCGTCTATGCGCTCGAGCAAGGCATCTACTCCTTCAATGTCGAGAGCGAGGAGGAACTTCGTTATCTCAACGAGGTCGCGGGCGAACTTGGCATGATCGCCCCCGCTGCCGTGCGCGTGAATCCGAATGTCGACGCAAAAACGCACAAGTACATTTCCACGGGCAAGTCGGAGAACAAATTCGGTGTCGACTTCGATGCCATTGCCGGACTCTACGAGCGCGCCTCGAAAGAACTTCCGAATATCCGTCTGCGCGGACTACAGATGCACATCGGTTCGCAATTGACCTCGGTCGCTCCCTTTGTCGAGGCGGTTGAAAAAGTGGCGCCGCTCGCCAAAGAACTTAAGGATCGCCACGGGATCGAATTTTGGTCGATCGGCGGTGGCATCGGCATTGTGTACCACGATTCACTCGAGTCAGGTCCCTCGCAATGGTGGGAGAGCAAACCTGAAGGTGAACGACCCCTCACCATCGAGCAATACGGCCGCGAAGTTGTTCCGCGCCTCAAGGACCTCGGACTCAAGATTCTCGTCGAGCCCGGCCGTTTCATCGTTGGCAATGCCGGCGTGCTCGTCACCCGCTGCCTCTACGAGAAAAAAGGCTCGGCCAAAACTTTCCGCATTGTGGATGCCGGCATGAACGATCTGATCCGTCCCGCCCTTTACGAAGGCCATCACGAAATCGTTCCACTGAAACAACCCGCCGATGAAAGTTTGCAAAAGGTCGACGTCGTCGGACCGATCTGCGAAAGCGGCGACTTTTTCTGCCAAGACCGCGAACTGCCGCACTTTGCCCCTGGCGACTGCGTGGCACTCATGTCCGCAGGTGCTTACGGATTTGTCATGGCCTCGAACTACAACTCGCGTCCACTGCCCGCCGAAGTGCTCGTCGAAGGTGCCACTGCCACGCTCGTTCGCAAACGCCAAACGCTCGACGACCTCATCGAAGGAGAACTCTGATCCGCTCACGCACGCTGACGCGGAGTGGACACGCGAGCGGCACACCTGTTGACTTCACCCGTGCTCGCCTGGTTTTCCAACGATCGCTTCCCGCTCTACTTGGCTCCGATGGCTGGGGTCACGGATGTGATCTTTCGCCAAATTTGCAAAGAGCTCGGTGCCGATGTGATGGTCACCGAATTTGTTTCGGCCGAGGGCATCCTTCAGCGCGATGACCGCACCCGCAAATACACCGAGTTCGGTGATGATCAACGCCCGGTCGGCGTGCAGCTATTTGGCGCCGATGGCATACGCATGGGAGAGGCGGCAAAGAAAATCATCGATTGGAAAAAACCGGATTTCATCGACATCAATTTCGGATGCCCGGTGAACAAAGTGGTCGCAAAAAATGGCGGATCTTCCTTGCTGAAAAATTGCCCCGTGCTCACAGAGGTCGCTTCAGGCGTGGCCAAGGCGGTTGGCGACGAAGTGCCAGTCACCGCGAAAATCCGCACGGGATGGGATTCGGAATCGATCAATGCGGTGGAGGTCGCGAAAATTCTCGAAGACTGCGGCATGAGCGCGATCACCGTCCACGGCCGCACGCGCGCTCAAGGCTATGGCGGTGAGGCCGATTGGAGTGTCATCGACTCGGTCGCACGATCGGTGCGCATTCCGGTCATCGGCAATGGCGACATCAACTGCGGACGCGATGTGATCAAGCGCCGTCAGGAAACCGCCGTGTCGGGCGTGATGATCGGACGCGCCGCCATGCAGAACCCGTGGGTGTTTCGCGAAGCCCGCCATTTCATCGAAACTGGCACCGACCTTCCGCCCATCGATCTCGAAGAACGCTGGCAACTGGTGATCCGCCACTGCCGCCTCGCCATCGAAAGCGGTCGCAACGGCAATGAAAAACAAACACTCACCTCCATGCGCTCCAGGCTCATGGCCTATTGCAAAGGCTTCCCCGGCGCCCGCGAACTACGCCAAAAACTTTGCCATGTCAGCTCGCTGACCGAAGTCAACGACCTCGCCGCCTTTTCCATCTCCCGCGCCGATATCGAGGAAGCTTGAGGAAGAGTTATTCGTTATTGGTTATAGGTTATTGGGGATTCAAAAGAAGAAGACACTTCTTCATTCATCTT
>JBEEOX010000065.1:0-7769 GCA_041191425.1 Verrucomicrobiota bacterium
GATGTGGTCGAGCAACTCGCGATTGATCGCGCCAAAGAACTCTTCGGTGCCGAACACGCCAATGTCCAACCGCACTCCGGCTCGCAAGCCAACACGGCGGTGTACTTCTCAGTGCTGAAACCCGGCGACAAGATCTTCACGATGGACCTCGCGCACGGCGGTCACCTCACGCACGGCCACAAGGCGAACTTTTCGGGACGATTTTACGATGTCACTCACTACGGCGTTTCGCCCGACGATGAGCGCCTCAATTACGAAGAGCTCGAAAAAACCGCACGCGATTTGCGGCCTGCATTGATCACAGTCGGCGCGTCGGCTTATTCGCGCGTGATTGACTTCGAGCGCATGGGCAAACTTGCCCGCGAGGTCGGTGCCTACTTGTTTGTCGACATGGCCCACATCGCCGGACTCGTCGCTGCGGGCGTGCATCCCAGCCCCGTGCCGCACGCGGATTTCGTGACCTCCACCACGCACAAATCCCTGCGTGGCCCACGCGGTGGTATCATTCTCTGCAAAGAGGAGTTCGCGAAAAAAATCGACGCGCAGGTGTTCCCCGGCGTGCAAGGTGGCCCGCTCATGCATGTGATTGCCGCCAAGGCGGTCTGCTTCGGTGAGGCGCTCAAGCCGGAGTTCAAAACGTACTCGCAGCAGGTGGTGAAAAACGCGCAAGCGATCGCCGCACGACTCACTCATCATGGCTATCGCATCGTTTCAGGCGGCACCGACAACCATGTGATGCTCGTCGATCTGCGCTCGAAAAACCTCAACGGTGCCGATGCCTCACACGCGCTCGATGAGGCCGGCATCACGGTCAATAAAAACGGCATCCCCTTCGACACCGGAAGCCCGATGAAGCCCAGCGGTATTCGCATCGGCACTCCTGCGGTGACCACGCGCGGCATGAAAGAAAGTGATGTGGAAAAAGTGGCCGACTTCATCCACGAAGCGCTCTCCAACCACACCGACATTCCGAAACTTCACGCACTGCGCGACAGGGTTTTCGATTTCAATCGCGATTTCCCAATGCCTGCCTGATCGCATTGCGATAGTGGGCCGCGCCCACCGCTTCCAGCCTCTGCCAAATCCATGAACCCATTCCGCGAAGACCTGGTCTCCCGCTCGACACCCGAGCCATGCACAGTGGTGATTTTTGGCGCCACCGGCGACCTCGCTCATCGCAAACTGATCCCCGCGCTTTACAATCTCGCCGTCGATGGCGAGTTGCCGACGGGTGTGAAAATCATTGGTTTTGCGCGGCGTGAAAAATCCGACGCGGAATTTCACGCAGGCCTTGTCGATGTGAACCGCAAGGTCTCGCGCTCGGGACACGATGATCAGATTTGGTCTTCATTCATCGAATCGGTGAGCTATCACCAATCGGAATTTTCCGATCCCGATGGCTATCGCCGACTTGCCGAAAAATTGGCAGCCATTGATGCCGCTCGCGGCGGCGCCGGCAACCGTCTGTTTTACATCGCTTCGGCACCGGAGTTCTTTGACGAGATCCTCATCAACCTCAAGAATGCCGGACTCAACCGCGCAGCCAACGGATGCTGGGCACGGGTGATTGTCGAAAAACCCTTCGGCACCGACCTCGCTACCGCGCATCACCTCAACGAAGTCGTCAACGCGACATTCGAAGAGCGCGACACCTACCGCATCGACCATTACCTCGGCAAAGAAACCGCACAGAACCTGATGGTGCTGCGTTTTGCCAACGCCATTTTCGAGCCACTTTGGAACAATAAGTACATCAGCCATGTGCAGATTACCTGTTCCGAAAACCTCGGCATGGAAGGTGGTCGTGGTGGTTATTACGACACCGCTGGCGCGCTGCGCGACATGGTGCAAAACCACCTGCTGCAACTCCTCAGCCTTGTCGCGATGGAGCCGCCCACTGATCTCAGTGCCGATGGCGTGCGCGATGAAAAAGTCAAAGTGATCCGCTCGCTGCGCCAGTGGGACACGCCCGAAAAAGTTGCTGCCAATGTCATTCGCGCGCAGTACACGGCCGGCCATGTCGATGGCGTTCCGGTACCAGGCTATCGCGAAGAAGATCGGGTAAATCCCGAATCCAAGACCGAGGCTTATGTCGCTGTGCGCTTGCTCATCGATACTTGGCGCTGGAGCGGCGTGCCATTCTACATTCGCATGGGCAAACGCCTGCCGAAGAAGTCGACGGAAATTTCCATCCACTTCAAGGACGCGCCTTGCGTCTTGTTCAACGCCAGTTGTGGCGGCACCCCAGGCGGCAATGTGCTCGTGATTCGCATCCAGCCCGACGAAGGCATCTCACTGCGCATGGTTTCAAAAATACCGGGCAACAGCCTGCGACTTGAACCAGTGAAAATGGATTTCCACTACGCCACCAGTTTCGGCAAGGCGAGCCCCGAGGCTTACGAGCGGCTCTTGCTCGATGCCATCGCCGGCGATGCCACGCTCTTCGCGCGCCGCGACGAAGTCGAGGAGGCATGGCGTTTCATTGATCAGATCGAGCACGCGTGGCATCAATCGCCGAATCCACCACCGATGGCGGAGTTTGTGGCAGGAACCTGGGGACCGAAGGAAGCCGACGACTTGCTCATGCAGGACGGCAACCAGTGGCGTCGATTGTAAGCAGTCGCGAGCCGCGCCCATGCTTAACCCGTGGTGCGCAGGCCCGATGAAATCGCGTTCACCGAAATCAGCAGATCCGGGATCATCATTTCCGCACCCGCATCATCACCCGCAGCAAGGCGCGAGCGCCATTCGCGCAGCAAGGCGACCTGCTGCATGTGCAAAACCCGCAAAGGCTCCTCGCGGATATCGAGCGTGCGCGCCATGCGCGGACGGCGGTCGATGAAGTCGCCTTGGAACAAACTCCGCACCGCTTCATGCGTGCGATGAAACTCATCGAGGATCATTCCAAGGAAAGTGTCGCGCAATTTTTCATCGGGCACCAACGACGCGTAAGCACGCATGATGTCTTCATTGGCACTGGCGAGCGAACTGTCGATGTTGGTGATGACGTAGCGCAGGAATGGCACACCCTGCACCTGACCTGCGAGCTTGGCAAAACCCTCGGGATTTTCGACGCGCAAGCGCTCAAGCGCCGACCCCGAGCCATACCAGCCGGGCAGATAAAAGCGCGATTGGGTCCACGAGAAAACCCATGGAATTGCGCGCAGATCTTCGAGCGTTGCACGACCGGTGCGTCGCGCGGGACGCGAACCAATGCGGGCATTCTCCAAGGCATCAATCGGCGTGGCACTGCGATAAAAATCAATGAATCCCGGCGCGTGCAAAAATTCCCTGTAGGCCTCGCGGCTCCATGAGGCAAGTTGCTCGAGCAGACGCGGATCGGCATCCGCCGCGGTTTTTGCATGACGATGCTTGGCAGTCGCCGAGGCCACCGATGCGAGCAACAACTCGGTGTGATAAGTGGCTGATCCGCAGTGGGCATATTTTTGTGCGATGGTTTCACCCTGCTCGGTCATGCGGAAGGCGCCCCCAAGTGCTCCATGCGGCAAAGCCTCCATGAACCAATGGGCTGGACCCGCGCCACGGCCGACAGTGCCACCACGACCATGGAAAAACACCGGGCGCACTCTGTGTTTGGCACACACGGCTGAAAGCTCAACCTGCGCTTTGTGCAAGGCCCACTGACTAGCCAGAATGCCGCAGTCCTTGTTGGAATCGGAATACCCCAACATCATCTGGAAGTCACCGCCATTGAGGCTGCGATTCGTGACAGGGTGCGAAAGAAACTCTTCGACGATGTCAGGCGCGTGCTCGAGATCATCAATCGTTTCAAACAAGGGAACCACCGGCAGTGGGCATGCCAAACCATCGGCGCGCATTTCCATCAAGCCCGCCTCGCGCGCGAGCAAATACACCGTGAGCAAATCGGCGGTGCCGCGAGTCATTGAAACAATCAACGCACCAAGACCAGCGTCGCCGCAGCTCGCACGGTGCGCAACAAGCACGCGGTAGCAGTCGAGCACCGCGTCCGCCTCGGTTCCGGCGGAAATGCCCGATGCAAGAAATGGTCGCGGTGAAAGGAGTTCGGCATTGAGAAACGCGAGACGTTTTTCTTCCGACCATTGATCGAAATTGTCCGCATCGTTAATGCCTGCCTTGACGAGCAACTGGCCCACGGCTTTTTGGTGAAAGGCCGAATTTTGCCGCACATCGAGAATCGCCGAATGAAAACCGAACACCGCGAGTTGACGGCGTAGCGGTTGGATGAAATCGCGGACCAAGGCATCAGCGCCAGTGGCATTGAGCGTTTGTTCGAGCACCGTGATGTCGGCGGCAAGATCCTCGGGCTGACGATAGACCGCCGCGGCACTTGGCTGATCACGCGAAACAAGGACCTTGAGTCGCATCAGATGCGCCGCAAGCCGCCATGGCTCCTCGGCATGCTGAAGTTGCAAAGTGCCAACGCTCGAGGCCTCTTGATGACCTTCAAGTTCGGACGCAAGACGGGCGAGCAGATCTTCCAACGCAGACGGCACTTTTTGGAAATAGCGACTCAGCGGCAGGTTGTGCGCAAGGCCTTCGAGTTGCCTTGCAAACAGGCGCAGCGCGTTCGAGCGCAGTGAGCTGAGCGCGTGAGCGGTCACCTCAGCCGTCACACCCGGATGCCCATCGCGGTCGCCGCCAATCCAGGTGCCGAAGCGAATCATCGGCGGCATGTGCTCGAGATCATCGAGCGGAAATCCCGCCTGTTCCCAAGCCTCGCGAAGGTGCGTGTGCGCGCGGGAGACGGCCTCAGGAAAAACTTCACGCAAGTAGAACAGCGCGTTTTCCAACTCTTGGTTGATGCTTGGGCGTGTGACATGGATTTCACCCGTGCGCCACAGCGTTTCCAATCTCGACTCCAGCGCATGACGTCCGCGCGCACGCTCCCTTTCGGTGAAGGTCGAGTTCTCACGCTCCTGCATGATGTCGTAAATTTCGCGATGGCGCTCGCGCACGGTCTCGCGTTTCGCCTCAGTCGGATGGGCGGTCAGCACCGGCTCAAGACGCACTTCACGGAGCACCTCAAGAATGCCAGCAGCATCGAGTCCCATGTGACGCATGGCCGCGATCTTGTCAGGCCACAGACCTTTTTCGGCGGTCGGGCCATGAGCTTTTTCGCGCCAGCGCCGCACCTGCGCTGCCACGCGCTCTTCGACGATGTTCAAGAGCTGAAAGGCGATCGAGTAGGCCTGACCCAACCCGCGATCGATTCCATCGGCAGCGGTCAGTGGCTTGCCACTCCACGGCAAGCGATCGGCTAGGTCGCCGTGGCCCAGCCGCTTGAGCATTGCGCCGAACGACTCCATGGCAAACGCGAGCTCGGATTCCAGAAGCTGGAAAGCATCGCTGAGCAAAGGCTTTTCAATTGGTTTCGGACTGGTCGGCATGGGTGGCGGGTGAAAAGCAGTACCAATGCCGCATCTCACGCAAGCACGATTCTTTGCCAAAAAAATTCGTCGGTAAAGTGACCCGCTTCAGCATGACCCTCAATCCTGCCGTGGGATGCTTGCCTAGGGCCTGAATTTCTGGCCAAATTGAAGGACTTCGCAGCCCATGAGCGTGACCTCCAATCCATTAGCGACCAAAACCCACGCCGAGCTGGGCACTGAAGTGCCAGTCCATGCCATCGACCGGGAACTGCACAAACTCCGGGCTCAAGACGAGTCGCGCACTCATGCGTCGCTCATCAACCTCGTGGTTTACTCCGAAAAAACCGGGTCTTTGCTGGAAAACTCCGCCATCGTCCGCCACCTCACCCGCGAGCATGCATGTCGCGCGATCCTTGTGGAGGTCGACCCCAACCAAGCCATGCCCGGCATTCAGGCCTGGATCACCGCCCACTGCCACCTCGACCATGGCCGACGATCGGTGTGCTGCGAGCAGATCGCACTGCACCTCACTGGCAAGGTCACGGGTCGCTTTCGCAACACGGTCTTCGCCCATCTCGACTCCGATCTGCCGCTGGTCTTCTGGTGGCAGGGAGAGCTCTCCGACATATTTTCCGAACGCTTGGTGAGCGTGATCGATCGCCTGATTGTCGACAGCTCATCGTGGGAAAACCCGGCCGAATCATTTCGAAAAATCGAAAAATCCTCGCACTGGAACAGTCAGCTGATCCTGCAAGATCATGCGTGGTCGCGCACCTGGCAGTTTCGCCTCGGCGTCGCCAGCATCTTCGACGACCCGACCGCTCAACGCGCGATTGCCGAAATCGAACGCGTCGAGATCACCCATCACCCCGATCACCGCAACAGCGCGCTGCAGTTGCTTGCGTGGCTGGCGGTGCAGGCGGGCTGGCGGGATGCGAAACGTGACAGCGGAAAGATCGTAAAACATTTTAGTTTTGTTTCACCCACCGGAACCGCGATCGAAGCACATCTCAGCGAGGATGCCACCGCACCGCCGCTCTCGCGCTTGGTCTTGCGTGCAGGCGAGCGCATGGCCGTGATTTCACAAGCCGCAGGCTCGGCCCATGTCGAGCGTCGCATCGAGGCGCCCGGGTATCAGGCCAGCTCGCTTTCGCCGATTGATCCAGTCAGCGCTGGAGACCTCGTCGCCATGCAGCTCTCACGAGGTGGAAAAAATTCGCTGTTTGCCAAAATTCTTCCACGCTTTCGCGCGATGCTAGAATAATCTACGATGATCGTCGTAGATCGCTCATTCTGAACGCGTGGCCTTGATCGCAAGAAACAGCGGAAACTCCTCAGCCGCACGATGCTCGGCCTTGCTGTAGGGTCCGCTGCCCTGCGAGCGGCGATGGCTGTAAAGCTCTTCGCACGCAGCAAGAATAAGCCCGTTGCCAGCAAGCGCGTTGAGCAGATCGGCAAGCGATCGGTGATGAAAAATCGTTTCCTCGCCCGTGCCTTTGCCTGGGTGGGTGGTGATGGGAATCGCCACCGGCGTGCCATATGAATCAAGCCGACGATATTGGATTTTCTGATCCACATCCCAGCCCCAGTGGCTTTTGCGCGGAATCCGAAAACACGGATGCATCAAAATCATCACCGCTCGGCCGCCAACTTTCAGTGCCTTGCGAATGTTGCAAAAAAGACCGCCAATGTCTTCGACATCGTGCACCGCCATCAAGCATGCGGCCGCATCGTGCGTTGCATCAGCCCACGCTCCAGGCTTGCACGCGTCAGCCTGGATCCACGAAGCACGCGACTCGCCATGATGACGAGACTTCGCGGCCTCAAGCAAACGCGGGCTGGCATCAACTCCAATAAATCGAGCAACTCCAGCAGTCAGCATGGGAGCTGCGAGCACACCCTGACCGCAACAAACATCGATCACCGACTCACCCGCTTTCGGCGCGAGCCATTTCATGGCCGCGGGGAGAATCACATGCCGGTGGTAATCCGATCCGCTCTCGCCAACGAGCTTGTCGTACCACGCCGCAACAGGATCCCATCCGAGGCTTTTATCGGCACCCTTACGCGTCGATCGAGAGGCCGCAGAGCCACCCTTGCGTGGGGGGAATGGTTGACGCGGCGGGCGAGGCATGGCGGATCAGTGAAATTACACCGCGACTTACTTTTTGCGGATATGCCAAATTTCGCAGAGCTGGTTGCGTTCCGGAATGCGGCTGCTGAAGCGATCAGTCTGACCGAGATAAACTGCCTGCACCAATTGGCCGGGTCGCTTGATGCTGGAAAATTTTTGCGCAACCGCAGTCGCGCGATCCGAGGACAGTGTGCGGTTGGCATCAACATTTCCCGTTTCCGATGCATAGCCGATCACCAGCATGAGGTCGCCATCGGGGATCT
>JBEEOX010000066.1:0-7725 GCA_041191425.1 Verrucomicrobiota bacterium
AAGCAATCCGATTCCCGCTCTGCCGAAGGTCGAAGTCATGGACACCACGCCGTCGGTCGGATCTTTGCTGATCATGGCAGGTCGCGGCATGCGCTCGGGAGCAGGCACGGTTTCGGAAGACCTTACGGCTCCCTACTCGTGGGGCACTCCCGGCACGAGTGACAGCGTGCCGATGCGTTGGGGATTCAATCAGATGGAATTCAATTACATCGATCCGAACGGAGCGAAGTTCATCGTCACCGACTTTGATGCGCCTGGCTTTGGCACGGGCTTTGATGGTCAGGCCGCCCTTGGTGACTCGGGTGGTGGTGCGTTCATCTTGGATCAGGGCAAATGGAAATTGGCTGGTGTGGCCTATGCGACCGCCGATGGTTCTGATGCTGACACGGCGGTGAATCCCGCGGGCTATGGCGACCTCACGCTTTACTCCAATGTCTACGCCTATCGCACTGAAATTTCCGCGCTCACTGGCACGCTCGTGCCCGAGCCATCGTCGATGCTGTTGGGTGGCTTTGGCGTGTTGGCTCTTGTGACGCGGCGCAGGCGTTGAACGCGACCGTGCGCGAGGGCCTTGAGTCATTGACGCGAGCGCAGCGATCGTCCCACACTTGGCCATGTCCGATTCCCCCCGCAAGCCATCGATCTCATCGCATCGATGGATCCTTGGTTACCTGATGCGGGAAAAGGCGGTGTTTTTACCGTCGCTGCTGGCCTTGTTTCTCACGGCTTTGCTTTCGCTGGCGTTTCCGTACTTTCTCAAGGAACTGGTGGGAAATCCGTCGGATGCCTTGAAGCGCTCGGTGGATCCCGCGCTAATTCTTGAACGCTCGAACCGCATTGTGCTTGAGCTTTTGGCGGTGCTGGGACTGCAAGCGGTGGTCGCTTTTTTTCGCGTTCAGGGATTCATCCGCTCAGGCGAATCGGCGTTGAACAATCTGCGATCGGACCTTTACCGGCACTTGCTGCGTTTGCCGATGTCGTACTTTCACGAGCAACGCGCGGGTGCCTTGAGCAATCGCATTTCTTCCGATCTCGGCGTCGTGCGCGACACGCTGCTTAACACCGTGCCGCAGGCGGTGAGGCAGAGTGTGATTTTGATCGGTGGCTTGACCTTCATTTTCATTTCGTCGTGGAAACTCTCATTGATCATGCTTTCGAGTGTGCCAGTAGTAGTACTTGCCGTGGCGTTTTTCGGCAGAAAAGTGCGGGGTTATTCCAAGTCCGCGCAAGATGCGTTGGCCGAGGCGGGAACCGTGATCGAGGAGACCGTGCAAGGCATGGCCGATGTGAAGGCCTTCGCGAATGAAGACTTCGAATCGCGTCGCTACGGATCGGCGCTCGAAAGGTTTTTTGGTGTCGCCTCGCGCGGCGCGCGTTCGCGTGCGGCATTTTTGGCATTCATCATCTTTGCTTTGTTTGGCACGATCTCACTCGTCATCTGGCAAGGCGCGCGGATGCTTGCGACCGAGCAGATCACTTGGACGAATTTTGCCTCGTTCATTTTGTTTTCGATCTTCGTCGGCGCATCACTCGGGTCCTTTCCCGAAATTGTTTCACAATTCCAGCAGACCTCAGGCGCGACCGAACGCTTGCGGGAATTGCTCGATGCCAAGCCCGAGCGTGCGGATGGCGATGATGGGGTATCGCTGCATGGTGCGGTGGAGTTCGATCGCGTTTCGTTCCGCTACCCGTCGAGGCCGGATGTGCGCGTGCTCGATGAGCTTTCGTTTGCGGTGCAGCCTGGTCAGAGAGTCGCCTTGGTCGGTCCCTCGGGCGCGGGAAAATCGACCGTGCTTTCGCTGATCCTTGGTTTTGGTGATCCTGATGCAGGGCGAATCCTTTTCGACGGCCGTGAGGCGAAGGAAATTTCCTTGGGCGCGATTCGCTCGCAGATGGCGATCGTTCCGCAGGAGGTGTTGTTGTTTGGTGGAACAATCCGCGAAAATGTCGGTTACGGAAAATGTGGCGCGACAGAGGATGAGATCCGCGAGGCCTGCCGCTTGGCGAATGCGACCGAGTTCATCGACCGCTTGCCCGAAGGCATGGAAACGATGGTCGGCCCGCGTGGTGTGAAACTTTCGGGCGGTCAGCGTCAGCGCATTGCGATTGCGCGAGCGATTCTGGCCAACCCGCGAATCCTGTTGCTCGATGAAGCCACTTCGGCACTCGATAGCGAAAGCGAACGCCTCGTGAACGAAGCACTCGAGCGACTCATGCAAGGCCGCACCAGCATCGTCATCGCGCATCGGCTTTCCACCGTGAGAGATGCGGACAGGATCCTGGTGTTCAACCAAGGCCGCATCGTCGAGAGCGGCACGCACGATGAGATGGTGGCAAAGGACGGGATGTATCGATTGTTGGTTGAGACCCAGCTGGTGTGAAGGAACATCCAACATCGAACGTCCAACATTGAACATCGAAGGGGAAGATGTGTTTACCGCCAAGGCGCGAAGGGTGCGAAGGAAGAGTTAAGAGTTATTTGTTAGAAGTTATTGGGAAGAGGCTTCCTCAAGGTAGCGCGGTCTCGCCGAGACCGCATGATCGGCCAAAGGTAGGGCGACGCGGCCTCGCGGCGCCGACTCACCCAGAATTTTAACCACCAATGAATGCGAATGGACGCGAAGGGGGGGGTTATTGGTTATTTGTTAGAGGTTATTGGGCTGGGGAAGTGGCTTTTTAACTGTGGCGGCGGTTTTCAACCGCCATGCCTACCTATGATTTACGAAGCGATGAGATGGTTGTGACACAAATCCAACCACTTCGTGAATTTTGCCTTTTCTTGGTTTTTGAAAAGGGCATGGCGGTTGGAAATTGCGGGAGTTATTGAATGTTAGTTTCTCCCGCTATGTCGCTTCGCTCCATTGCCGCCACTGCCTCCCTCTGCGTCCCTTGGCGCCCTTGGCGTCTTGGCGGTAAATCTTTATTATAGAATCGGCGCCGCGGGGCCTTACCGTTGTTCCATGATACGGTCTCGGCGAGACAGCGCTACCTTGAAGATGTCGCTTCTTTATCTTACCCCAATAACCCATAACCCCTAACTTTTAACTCTCGCTCCTCACACAGGAATCAGAAATGCGGATTTTGGCCAGAGTGCGAAGAGTGCTTCGTCGAGGGTGGCGAGTTTGGCTTTTTTGCGGCGCGCAAGTTCGGCCAGCCATGAATCCGTGATCTGTCGGTGCCCGGTGATTCGTGTGGGTATGATTTCAGAGTAAGAAAAATTTTCGGGCCAAAATTCGTGCTTGGGATGCGCGTGCACTGATTCCAGTGCCTCCCACGCAGCCCGTGGCGATGGGTCGCTGGCGAGCATCATGAACACGCGCAACAGGGTGCCCTCCGTTACAGGACAGGTGGCGATGCGATCTTTGCCGATAGCGGCCAGCCAGCGGTGCACGCGCTCGTGATGCGGATGATCCGGCAGAAGCATCGCGATCAGCACATTGCCATCGAGCAGCCAGGTCATTTGACACGTTGCTTGATTTCCGCCGGATTCAGACCAAGGGCCTGCAGGGATCCGATGTCTTCGTCATCGAGAGCCTGGCGAATTTCCTCCGACTTGAGTTTGCGTCCGCCAGCCGCGGCGACGGGGAAGCCCGAGCGTGGATGAATACCCGGCTTTTTGCGCCCCTTGCTTGGGGCGGTTTCTACCGGCTGCCTGCGCAGAAGGCTCGAAATCGCTTTGCTGATCGAAATTCGCTCGCGGACCGCATGAGCCCGCGCCATGGCGTATAGTTCGTCGTCGAGATTGATGGTGAGACGCATGGATGCACCATGGTGCATTGGTGCGATGATGTCAAGAGGAGCGGGTTGAACATCGAACATCCAACATTGAACATTGAAGTGGAAGAGATTGAGGAAGTGGCTTCCTCAAGGTAGCGCGGTCTCGCCGAGACCGCAGGATCGGCCAAAGGTAGGGCAACGCGGCCTCGCGGCGCCGACTCATTCAGATTTTTCAACCGCCAATGAATGCGAAGGGGGGGTGAGTTAAGACTTATTCGTAAAAGGTTATTGGGCAGAGGAAGCAACAAATGTAGCTCTTTAATTTACTTCAATGTTCAATGTTGGACGTTCAATGTTCGATGTTCACCTCTACCTTTCCTCACTATCCCATTGCCGTAAGAAGATTACCGTTATACAAATCCCCCGTATCTGCCCCATCCACCCTATGCGTGCGTTCATCCTCCTCTTCCTCTGTGGCCTTGGCTCGCTCCATGCGGCGGCGCCTGTGGTCTCGAATATCTCTGCTGCCCAGCGGCCGAATTCCCGCTTGGTCGACATCACCTACGATGTCGCGGCGGATTTCCCCACGGTTTCGGTGAGCCTGCAGGTCTCGAGCGATGGCGGATCCACCTTTGCCGTGCCCGCCACCACGCTCAGTGGCGCGATCGGCGCGGGTGTGGCGACAGGCACGGCTAAGACCATCACATGGGACGCGGGGGCGGACTGGAGCGGACAGTACTCGACCCAGATGCGTTTCAAGGTGATCGCGGATGATGGAAATTACGGGCCGTCGATTTCCAATATTGCGGATCAAACGATCACCGAGGGAAGTGATACGGGATCGATCGCTTTTAGCATTGATGATGTCCAAACAGCGGTGGAATCGCTCACACTTAGCGCCAGCAGTAGTGACACGAACTTGGTACCGAATGCCAACATTGTCTTTGGTGGCAGCGGAGCCAATCGCACGTTGACGGTGACGCCTGCTAGCGGTCAGACGGGTACGGCGACCATCACAGTGTCAGTGAGCAATGGGTCGCTGAGTGCAAGCGATACCTTTTTAGTGACTGTCTACTCCGCCGCACCAACCGGCTTTGCTTTCATTCCTCCCGGGAGCTTGATGATGGGCGATGTAATGGATGGTGACGGTAATGCCTTCCCCCGCACTGTAACCTTGGATGCATTCTACATGGCCAAGTACGAGGTGACCAAGGCCGAGTGGGATGAGGTGAGAACTTGGGGGTTGAGCAATGGCTACACTGATCTCGCTGAGGGATCAGGCAAGGCCAGCGATCATCCCGTGCATTCGATCGTTTGGTACAACATGGTCAAGTGGTGCAATGCCCGCAGCCAGATGGAAGGGTTGACGCCGATCTATTACACCGACGATGCCCAAACGACGATTTACAAAACGGGTAATGTGGATGTGACCAACGCACAGGTGAAATGGAGCGCCAATGGCTACCGCCTGCCGACAGAGGCCGAGTGGGAAAAGGCGGCACGGGGTGGATTGAGTGGCAAACGCTTTCCTTGGGGCGATTTGATCAGCCACATCCAAGCGAATTATCAAGCGTATGAAGAGTACTACTATGACCTTAGCGGCTCCGTGAACGATTTCCATCCGACCTATGCGACGGGATCGTGGCCCTACACTTCACCCGTCGGGGCTTTTTCCGCGAACGGCTACGGCCTGCACGACATGGCGGGAAATGTGTGGGAGTGGTGTTGGGACAGGTATAGCGCCTCCGCGGCGGGCAGTCAGACCAATCCACGTGGGCCTTCATCGGGTGCCAACCGGGTCTTTCGCGGCGGCGACGCGGGATCCGTTGCTCACTATTGCCGAGTAGCGTTCCGCGACGGCGACAATCCGACATTCAGGGACAGGGGCATTGGGTTTCGAGTGCTTCGTAGTTCAGTCCCATAGCAGAGATGTAATTAGAGAGACAAGGCGGGCGAGGCATAGCTACCCGAACGGAGCGAAGAGAAAAAACGTCAGCAAATAAAAACATCAATTTTTTCAAAATCATGAACTCAATCTTTAGACAAATTATTTTGGCATTTGCCGTGTTATTTCCCTGTGTCCTCCATGGTGCAATCGGCGAATCGATGACGGGCAATATCACGGTCGACACGCGTCAGGCCTACCTCACCCTGCAAAAAATATCGGCTGGTGAGATCAGCGGAGCAGGAGGCTACAGCGTTGGCAGTAACGCTACGCTCACGGTCACGCCAACGTTGGGCTTTGTCTTTAGCGGGTGGACGGGGGATGCCAGTGGCACGGAGAATCCGTTGACGCTCACGATGGATGCCGACAAGACGGTCGGCGCCAGCTTCGCGCTAGACACTCGCGACACCGATGGCGATGGGCTCACCAACTATCAGGAGCTCATTGATCACGGCACTAATCCGAATCTGGCCGACAGCAACGACGATGGTCTTCAAGATGGACTGGCCTTGGATCTAGGTAAGAATCCGAATGAGAACCACGCAGCCTTTGTGCAGACGATCCTCTCCAAGCGCGCGCTGTTGGGCCTGCGCACCGATAGCGACATCACCGACCTCCGCGCGGGGTCGATGTCAGTCCAACGCGTCGCTGGCAGCAACAAACTTCAGATCCGTATGAAACTGCAAAAGAGTAGCAATCTGCTCAACTGGCAGGACGATGGTGAAGCGGTGTTTGAAGCGGATGTCGAGCCCTCGAGTCCGAAGTTGTTCTATCGGTTTGGGGTGGAGTGAGAGAGGGGGGATTGAACATCGAACATCCAACATTGAACATTGAAGGGGAAGAGGTGTTTACCGCCAAGACGCCAAGGTCGCGAAGGGGGAGGAAGAGTTATTGGTTATTTGTTAGAGGTTATTGGGAAGAGGCTTCTTAAGCGTGGCGGCGGTTTTCAACCGCCATGCCAATTCTAATTATATATAGAAAATGCTGTAAATTGATAGCTTGATAGATTTTGTTTATCTCACCATATCGAATTGCTTCATATAAAGGGCCTGGCGGTTGAAAACCGCCGCCACTATCTCCCTCTGCGTTCCTTTGCGATCTTCGCGTCTTGGCGGTAAATTTTTCTGAAAGTATCGGCGCCGCGAGGTCGCGTCGCCCTACCGTTGTTATTGATGATGCGGTCTCGGCGAGACCGCGCTACCTTGAAGATTCCGCTTCTTCGGTCTCTTCCGCTTTGATGTTCACTTCTTTCTCCTCCACACTATCCCATTGCGGTTAGAAAATTACCGTTATACAACTAGCCCGTATTTGCCTCCTTCAGCCCATGCGTGCGTTACTCCGCCTCTTTCTCTGTGGCCACCATTCGTACCGATTCTTCTTCTCCGCTTCCCAAACAAGCTATCCGATATCACCCACTTTCGCAAAATACCAAATTCCATGTATTGCTAATGTATTTTCTACGAATGCCATGAACCATCTCCGGCTACTGCTCACCGCAATCATTATGTTTCTTACGCCGTTGGACGCGGCGGAAACTTTGAAGATCAACGGGCGCGAAGCAAGCAGCACAAGCTTGGTAGCTAAAATCAAATCCGTGAAGGGATCTGAGGCTCGAGTTGCTAAAGCACTTTCGAGCAGTCCACACGTTTCTGCAGTAAAGGGCTTTGGTAAGATTCCCTCGGTCGTTGTTATCAACCTCAAATCGTCCTTAAAAAAAGCCGCAATACCGACTGCGGCGTCAGACAAAGCAGCTGCTAGCGAGTTGGTCCGGCGCATGGCCGAACTGCAGGCGACCGGGCTTTTTGAGTATGTCGAACCTGATTACGTCGTTCGCCCGAACAACCTGCCAAGCGACGCAGCCTTTGGCGACGGCAGACTCTGGGGACTTCGTAACCAAGGGCAAAACGGCGGAGTTGCAGGAGCGGATATCGATGCCCCCGCTGCTTGGCAAACCACCACCGGCAGTAGTGATGTGATCGTCGCCGTCATAGATACCGGCATCCGCTACACCCATACGGACCTCTCCGCAAACATGTGGGTCAACCCGGGCGAAATTGCCGGCA
>JBEEOX010000067.1:0-7719 GCA_041191425.1 Verrucomicrobiota bacterium
TCGGGCCATGGAAGCGCTTGCGGACTTTCATCCAATAGATCTTGGATTCAAGAGGCAAGAGGCGGTTGAGAAAAGGCTTGGCATGGCATGTGGCCTTGGTTTGAGTTTGGTACACAACCATCAATCATCATGTTTAAGGAATTCAGGGAATTTGCACTCAAGGGCAACCTCATCGACATGGCTGTGGCCTTCGTCATGGGCGCGGCGTTCACCAAGCTCTCCACCTCGTTCATCGAGGATCTCGTCATGCCTCTGGTCGGGCGGATCTCGGGTGGGGTCGACTACAGCAACAAATTTTTGGCCCTTTCCTCAGGAGTCACGGCCACCAACCTCGCCGAGGCCAAAAAACAGGCGGCGGTGCTCGCCTACGGCAACTTCGTCACCATCGCCATCAACTTCGTGATCGTGGCCTTCGTCATGTTCCTGGTCGTCAAAGCCATCAACAAGGCCAAGGCATTGACCGAAAAACAGGCGGCGGCGGTCGAGGCGGCCCCGGCTGAACCAAGCGCCGAGGAAAAGCTGCTCGCCGAAATTCGCGATCTTCTCAGGCAACGGCCGTAAAGCACGGGCTAATCCGCCGCAAAATCCTGATTTGATCAGGTTTTCCGCGTCTTACGGCTTTTTCCTCTCGTCATTTCTCGTCGTTCAAGCTAAGGTTTTCTCGCAATCAAAAAATTTCCATTCAGGAAAAAGTTGGCACGATCCGTGCTTATTCACATTTACCAATCCACCCAATTATGAAAAAAATCGAAGCGATCATCAAACCATTCAAGCTCGAAGAAGTTAAGGAAGCACTCGCTGAGGTGGGTGTGCAAGGCATGACGGTGACCGAAGTCAAGGGCTTCGGCCGCCAGAAGGGCCACACGGAAATTTACCGCGGATCCGAGTACACCGTCGACTTCCTGCCTAAGGTCAAAATCGAAATCGTGGTCGACGATGCCCTCGCGGAAAATGTGGCCTCGGTCATCGTCAAGAGCGCGAACACCGGCAAGATCGGCGACGGCAAGGTCTTTGTGTCATCGGTTGAGCAAGCCATCCGCATCCGTACCGGTGAGACCGGTTCTTCGGCTGTGGCGGTCAACTGATCTTCTTGTGTACATCGTGTTTCATGAACCAGTGGCTCGGTGACGGGTCACTGGTTTTTTATTTGGGGAGATGACACAAGTCAGCGCTGCGAGCATTGCCAGTCGGTGAAGGTCTCGCCGAGATGATCGGCCGTGTCGCTGGGGGTGATGGATGACTCGGATTGGGAGGACTGGAGAGCGATTTCCGAAGCGCGCCCGCAGAGCCAAGCGCCGAGGGCGGCGGCTTCGATGGGTGGAAGCCCGCCTGCGAGTTGAGCTCCGATCAGTCCCGCGAGTAGGTCGCCTTGACCGCCGGTTGCCATGCCAGGGTTGCCGGTCGAGTTGACAAAGATCGGATGACCTCGCTGAGCGATGAGACTGCGTGAGCCCTTGAGAAGCAGGGTGGCCTCGCAGTCTGCGGTGAAATGCCTGACCGCCGCTTCGCGTGAAATGGTCGCGAGCTTGGGGAAGAGTCGGGCAAATTCTCCTGGGTGAGGAGTGAGCAGGTGGCGCTCGTCGAGGATGAGAGTTTGCTCGCGGGCGGCGATGAGGTTGAGCGCGTCGGCATCGATGACCGTGGGCACGCGCGTCTCTGCAATGAGTTGGATGATTTCGCCCGCGGTGCGTTCATTCAAATGACCCATGCCGCATCCGATCACCAGCGAGTCGAAGCGGGTGTTGAGCAGTTCAAGTGGTGATGCGTAAGGGCGTAGGATGATTTCGGGTGCACAACGCGGAGCGATGAGTGGTGCGGCATTCTTGGGCGTGTGGAGCGTGATGAGTCCCGCGCCACCGCGCAGGGCACCATGGGCCGCGAGGATGGCGGCACCTGAGTACTCGACAGAGCCTGCAAGGATCGCGACTCGGCCTGCCATGCCTTTGTGAAAATCGAAAGGCCTTGGCGATTTTCCGAAGCTCATCGTTTGCGGGCAGATGAGTTCGATGTCGGTCGTGTCGTCGTGCTTGAGGCAATCGACCGAAACCAACGCGAGGGCACCGGTGTGAGCCGCCGCGTGTGACATCAGCAGTCCGCGTTTTGCCAGCCCGATCATGAGCGTCAGATCTGCGGTGACAGTGCCGATCGTGGCCTCGCCTGTGTCGGCATTGAGGCCTGATGGAAGATCAACCGATACGATGCGAGCTCCGGCCTTTTCGCGCAGCCAGCGCATTTCGTTGGCCATGGAGGTCAGTGGATCGCGCATCGAGCCATCGGCGCCGATGCCGAGGAGTGCATCGATGAGGATCAAAGGGCGTTCGCAGTTTTGCCAATCAGGCATGGCGAACAAGTTTTCACAGTTGCCCAGCTCGTTCCATTTTTGGCGGGTGAGCGGAGCACAGGAATCAGGCGTGTAGGCGGCGCGGATTGATATTTTCCATCCATGGGAATCGCGAAGAACCCCGAGTGCGACCAAGGCGTCGCCAGCATTGTGGCCTTTGCCTAGATAGGCGACCGCATGACCTGGCTTGCGAAAAAATCGGGCAATGGCGTGGCCAAGCTGTTTGCCGGCGAGATTCAGGATCGCTTCCTCGGTCAGACCCGATGCCATCGCGCGGCTCTCGGCATCGCGCATCTCACGAATCGTCACAGCGGGCATGCGTGCAAGCTACCACAATCGATGTGAAACCGCAGTTTCAAAATAACCCTCACGGGATGGGGTATGCGATCTCAAATCGACCGCAATATCTTTTGATCGGAATCAACTCTCGCGATCGTAGCGTTGGATGCCGTCCGCAATCGCGCGCGCGAGCGCTTCGCGGTAGCGGGCCGTCTTCATGCGCTTGCGCTCGGCCTCGTTGCTCACGAATCCTCCTTCGACGAGGATCGAAGGCATCTTCGTGTTGCGGATCACATAAAAGCGCGCGAACTTTTCACCGCGATCAAAGGCACGCGTGTAACGAACCATGCGGTCGTGCACTTGATTGGTCATTTTCTGACCTTCGTTGTTGAAGAAGAAGGTTTCGAGTCCACTGACATCCGTCTTCCAGGTGTAATTGTAGTGCACGCTTACAAAAATCGCGTTGCGGTAGCGGTTGGCGATTTCGCAGCGCTGGGGCAGGGTGAGGAAGTAGTCGCCGCGGCGGGTCATAACCGTGCGGTAGCCCATGCGCTTGAGATGTCGCTCGAGTCTGACCGCGGTATCGAGCGCCAAATGCTTTTCGTAAACGCGGCCCCACTGACCGCCGAGATCGCGTCCGCCGTGGCCGGGATCAATCACCACCGTGTTGAAATCAGCCGCACGCACACCCGTCATGCCGCAAGCCAGCATGGCGAGGATGATGATGCGCTGAAGGGTTTTCATGGGTGCTCTAGGCAATTGACGATTAAGAAATCTTAATAAAATCGCCGTGTTGTAAAGGAGATATTGCCCGAAATCGGCAAATATGCGAGTTATTTAGCGTTTTATGCCCGATTTTCCAGTGCCTCTTTAGCGATCTGGGCCTCGGATCAATAGACTCCAGCGGGTCGGTCCGAGGCTTTGCGGGTTTTCTTGAACGCCTCGGCCGCAGCTTTGGCGTCGTAGGGAATGGAGTTGCCAACAATGACCGTGCCATCGCCCATGGTGATGAGCTTGGGATCGCCGACAGCTCCGCGCTGGTGGATTTGTCGGCTGACAACGGTCCCATTGGTGTCGATTTCGTAGTGGGCCCACATGGTCGGGGTGGTGAGGAAGATCACATGCAGGCGTTGATTGCGGTCGATGGTGGCGCTGGGCTTGCGGAGCATCAGCGCGTCGCCGAGCAGGAAGGTGCGAATCGATTCACCGCTTCGGCCATCGACAATCTGCGCGTAGAGTTGTGATTTTGAATCTGCGCTGAAGTTGAGAAGCCGAAACTCACGGGTTTGTCCGAGTTTTCCAGCCACGCCGACTTTCTGTGTCCAATAGGGTCGTCCGGGTGAAAGACTGAAGTAGATGCGGTTGGTCGATGCGCCCTCGGTGGTGTCACCCGGCGGATGAACCACCGCGCTGACTGAAAAATTTCCCGGTTGGCTGAGTTGGAAATTTTGAGTGAGGTCAACCTCGCGGGCGAGGGTTTGACCAGCGCCGATTTTCATCGGGCCGAAAAGTTTTCGACCTCTCGGGCTCACCGGGCTGCCGTTGCTGTTCTTGATGGAAAAATCCAGCCACTGGAAGCGTCCGTCGCTTTGAAAGACCAGGTCGCGTCCGGCGTAATTGGTGATGGTGACCACGGCGATGATTTGCTCGCCAGCGAGAAATTGCTTTTTGGGCATCTTCAATGTCGCCGAGACCTGCGCCTCGGCTTGGCCAATACAGAAGAGTGCGAAGGCGGCCAAGAATTTGTGGAATTGGTCAAACATGCGACATCATACTTAGTCCACCCAGCTGGCGGAGTCAACCGAAGTGCGCCATGGATCTTTCCATGCCTGCTTGCAGGGGCTTGCCTTGGCATCGAAGGGGGGGCAGATTCGCGGGCGTGAGTGAGACGATGATTGAAACAGTGGACCTGCATCGCGGTTACCGCATCGGCAACAAGACGATTGAGGTGCTGCATGGTGTCGATCTGCGCGTTCGCAGCGGTGAGCGGGTTTTTCTGTGCGGGCCAAGCGGTGCGGGCAAGACAACCTTGCTCTACACGCTGGCGGGCTTGGAGCGTCCTGAACGCGGTCAGGTGCGAATCGACGGCGTCGACCTCTATGCGCTGGGTCGACAAGAGCAGGCGTGTTTTCGCAATCGCAAGATCGGTTATGTGTTTCAAAATTTCCATTTGTTGCCCGAATTGACCGCGTTGGAAAATGTCGCGGTGCCAGGCGCGATCGCGGGAGTGGATTCAACTGAGGCGGCAGTCAAAGCCTTGGAACGCGTTGGGCTCGGTCATCGCAAGGATCACCTCCCAGCCGAGTTGTCGGGCGGCGAACAACAGCGAGTCGCAATCGCGCGGGCGATTGTGAATGAACCCAAGGTGTTGTTTGCCGACGAGCCAACGGGAAATTTGGATTCTGCCAACAGCGCGCAGATCATGGCGATGTTGCTCGAGCTCGCGCGCGAGCATGTGATGACCCTGGTGGTGGTGACGCACGACGCGTCTCTGGCCGAGTTGGGCGATCGCACGCTGGTCATCCGCGATGGCGCGATTCACTGAGGGCCATCACAGATTGAACCGTGATCACTCCGCGCGTGAGAGTCGATTGATCCCGCGCTGGAGCAATTGCGAGTCGACGGCCGACGACATTTCCTCGTCGAGGTTGATCGTGAGATTTTCCTCTTCGAATTCGATTGAATGAATCGTGGGCGCGTCGTTCTCAAACGCATCGATGAGTCCTTGCAGGTTTTTGATCGGCTTGCCGTTGACCTTGCTGACGATGAGGCTGCGCAACGATTCGTATCCCACAGTCGCAGGGGTGGGGATCACGCCCGTGAGGAAAACCACGCGATCGATCGAATCTTCGTAATTTTCTGGATTTTCAAGTGCGTCGAGCAGGTTGAGCGGTGCGCGGGTTTTCCAGTCTTCGCCAAAGCCTTCGAGCAATGGGCGAGAGAGTTCCTGAAACAGGAGTCCGCCTTTGACGAGGTAGTTGGGGCCCTTGTCGAAGAGGTGATTGGGAACGAGTTTGCTTTCTTCCGATTCGCGGCTGAGCGTTGCTTTGATTTCCATGGGCTTGCCTTCGCGCAAGATGGAGAGGTTCACCGTGTCGCCGACTGATTTGGTGCCACGGATGAGGTGACCCCACAGGAGTTTGCCGTAAGTCGGATGATCATAGTAGCCGCGGCGGTCGATGGAGCAGCCGTCAGCAGTAAGCAGCACGTCGCCTTTTTTCAAGCCCGCGAGATCGGCGGCCATGTTTTTGCGAACCGCTTGGATGAAGATGCCGCCTGCATCATCGGGAAGTTTGAGCCATTGGCGGAACGAGGGATCTTCGGTGCGAGCGATAGCGATCCCAAGACTGGGAAATCCCGTGTAGTCACCATCGGCCGCGTCTTGCAGGAAGCGTATGACGATGTCGGTGGAGGCAATGTCGCAGAGTTGATCCTTCGAGTTGTAACTGAAGAGTACGCTGGCAAATTTTCCATCGCGCAAGACGGGTAGCGAATAGCTGCCTGCCGCGCTTTGCATTGATGCCTTCACGCGGTAGGTGAGGAAATTGTTGCCTTGCAGGAAATTTGAAACGAGGTCGACGCTTTGCAGCGTGCCAGCCGTTTCGATCACCGCACCATTTTCTTCGATCTGTATGATCGAGAGCGAGGTGCCAATGGTGGCGGGCTCTGAGATTTCGAAGGGCTTGAGCGTCGCAAAAAGTTCGGTGCCTTCAGCTTCGGACGCGGGACCGAGCAGAGCGAGGTTGGCTTCGTAATCGGCGGCGATCACCTTGGCAGGTGAGAACTTCGTGCCATCGCAGGATTCAAATTCGATGTAAGTCGCATCGGTCACTAGTTCGGCAGTGGTGAGAACTTGCTGGGGGCCGACCACGGCAGCAAGGGCGCGGCGTTTGCGCGGCGGGGATTTTTCCCACGGCTGCCAAACATTCCATGACTGCTGCGTTGAGTTGATGCGGACCAGCGATGCTTTCACATCGGCCTTCGCCGCAGGTTTTTCCTCAATGACTACTTGCGGGCTTGGAGGCGGATTGTCATTTGGCTTTGCCTGCGTGCTTTCGCTGGGTTTGCAGGCGCTGATCGCAATCAGCGAGAAAAATAGGGGGATGAGGCGCATGGGGAGATGGGATTGAATTTGAAAATGGATCATTTAAGCCCGAGCACATCCTGCATGTCGTAGAGTCCGGCAGGTTGTGATTCTAGCCACTTGGCGGCGCGCACGGCACCCGCAGCAAAGGTGAGACGCGATGATGCCTTGTGGGTGAGTTCGACGCGTTCGCCATCGGCGGCAAACATCACCGTGTGATCACCAACCACATCGCCGCCACGCAGCGTGTGCATGCCGATCTCGCGTGGTGGACGCGGTCCGATGTTGCCAAAGCGTCCGTGTGCGATGTCGTCCTTGTACGATGTGTGGGTCTCTTCGTTGAGAATTTCCAGCAGCGTGCGTGCGGTGCCTGATGGGGAGTCGATTTTGTGGCGGTGGTGCATCTCGGTCACTTCGATGTCAAAGCGATCTTGGGTGAGGATGCGCGCCGCGTGGCGGGTGAGCCAGAAGAGGGTGTTCACGCCGACCGAGTAATTTGACGCGAAAACGATGGGTAATTTCTTGGCTGCCTCACGGATCATGGCGCGTTCCTCATCGGTGTGACCTGTCGTACCAATGACCAGCCTCTTGCCATGTTTCAGCGCTGCTTCGACCACTTGCGCGGTAAACGAATGGACGGTGAAGTCGATGATGCAATCGGCATTTTGCACGGCGGTGTCGAGGTCTTGGCCGACATCGTGGGTGGCTGTGACGGTCGAGTCCGGATCGGCGGCGGCGGCTTGCATGAGGGCTTGGCCCATGCGGCCGGATTGTCCTGTGATGAGTAGGTTGGGCATGCGGGTTGGGTGTTGGTGGCAAAGTGGATGAGTCAGTCTTCCCAAATCATGTTCTTGAGTCGAATTTGTTCGGCGCGTTGTTTTGCTTCCTCCGCGCGTGGGCCCTTGAATGATGCGATCTTGCGCGCGCAGGCGATCGCGGCTGGCCAGCGTTGATGTTTTTCGCAAAGTGCAAGCGCGCGAAATCCACAAAGCTCGAAGTAGTTCCAATCGCTTGG
>JBEEOX010000068.1:0-7703 GCA_041191425.1 Verrucomicrobiota bacterium
ACCTGGATCCCTCAATCCGTGGTTTCACCCCCTTACCCCTCTCCTGTCTGGAGAATGTTTATTTCGCTGCTTTAGGCATCGAGTCTGAGTGCGGCTTTTTGTGCGGCGGTTTTTGCTTCGCCGGATGATTTTTGGCTGTCTTCGCTGGTGAGACGCATGCCAACCGGTTTGGAAACTCCGAATTCCTCCATTGTCACGCCGTACATCACATCGGCTCGGGCCATGGTGCGTTTTGAGTGGGTGACGATGATGAACTGCGAGCGATCGATGAAGCGGTCGAGCACCTTCACGAAGCGGTTGATGTTTGACTCGTCGAGCGGAGCGTCGAGCTCGTCGAGTACGCAGAACGGGCTAGGCTTGATCATGTAGATCGAGAACAGCAACGCGACGGCAGTCATCGAGCGCTCACCACCCGAGAGAAGGGTGATCGATTGAAGCTTCTTGCCAGGCGGTTTTGCGATGACCTCGATGCCCGACTCGAGTGGGTCGGACTCGTCGATCAGCGTGAGGTCGGCCTGACCTTTCTCGCCAAAGAGCTCCTTGAACATCGCTTGGAAGTTCACGCGCACCTGGGCAAAGGTTTCGGCAAACAAGCGTTGCGTTTCGGTGTTGATGCGTTCGATGACCTCGAGGAGTTCGGTTTTCGAGGAGACGAGATCGTCGTGCTGCTTGCGCAGGAAATTGTAGCGTTCTTCGAGTTCCTCGAATTCTTCGATCGCATCGAGGTTCACTGGGCCCATGGCATCGAGGCGTCGTTTGATGTCGGTGACAATCGACTCGATGAATTCCCAGTCGGGCTCACCCGTCATTTCGCCAGGGATCTCAGTATCATCAGAGCCAGTGGCATCGACCACAATGGTCGGCATCTCGTCCTCTTCGCTGTCGGATGATTCCGATGTGAAAGAATCATCCTCTTCGGCGGTGACGACCGTTTGCTTGCCGCCGCGTGCTTGCAATGCCTTCTGTGAAGCAACGCTGGCAAGCAGCGCGTGGGCGTCGGGTTCGAAGGTGCTGAGATCGATTTGATATCGCTCGGCGATCGAGTTGGTCAAATTTTCTAGGCGCAAGTCGAGCTTGGTGGCGGCGATTTCCTCGCGGCCTTTTTGTTCGTTGATGCGTGAAAGGTCGCGACGAAGGGCAGCGAGTTCGGTTTCGGCCGTCTCGATCGTTTCGAGGAGTGCGGCGCGTCCGCTTGAGCGCGATTCGATTTCCGTTTCAAGGTCGCCAGCCTCAAGGCGATGGGTTTCGCATTCTTCCGCCAGTCTGCTATTTTCGGCGCTCGCATCGTCGATGCGCTGGGTGAAAGACTCAATCTCCGCTTCTCGGCGGATGGATGCCTCGCGGAGCTCCGAGAGTCGGTTTTCCATCGGGCGCTGTTGTTCCTCGGCGGCTTGTTTGGCGCGGCGTTCGACGGCGAGTTCGGTGCGGAGGTTGTTGAGGTCGTTGTTGAGTTCGCTTTCGCGTTGAACGACCGTATCCGATTCCGACTGGAGTCGGCGGGCATCGGTTTCGAAGCCCTCAAGTCGCTCGCGCGATTGATGGAGTTCCGCTTCGAGTTGCACGCGGCTTTCGGCGGCGGCACGCTCGCGATTCTCGAGTTCGCCTCGCTCCCAGCGAACATTTTCGAGTTTGGTATCAAGGTTTTCGACCTCGCGGGTTGCGAGGCTGAGTTGGCCCTGAAGGGTCGAAAGTTCGACTTTCTGCCGTTGCACGCGCTCACGGGCGACTTCGACTTCCTCGCGAAGTTTTTCGAGGTTGGATTCGGTATCGATTACGCGGTTGCGAGCGGCCTCATCGGCTTGGGTGAGCGCGCTCACTTCGTTTTCAAGCGAGCGAACTTCGTTGCGAAGTTCCAGCACAGAGGTCGATCCTTCGGCGGTTGAGCCTCCGCGAAGCGTGCCTTCGCCGCCAAGGATCACGCCAGCAAGCGTGACAAAAGTGATGCCCGGATGATTGGGACGCAAACGCAGGGCGGTGGCCAGGTTGGGGACGATCAGCACGCGTTCAAGCAGCCTTTCGATGATCCCAGAAACGCGTTTGTCCGATTTGACCCGGTCAAGCGCCCATGCGGTCGCGCCCTCAGGAAGGGCTTCCATTTGCGTGCCAGCGGCGTGGGTGACAAAGGTTTCGGGAATGATGGCGGCAATGCCGAGTTGTTTGGCGGTGAGTCGCTCGATGAGAGCCTCTGCGATGGCCTGGTCTTGCACGAGCACCGCCTGAAGGTGATTGCCGAGGGCGGACTCGATCGCGCGGGCACAGTCATTGTCGGCCTCGATGAATGAGGCGAGCACTCCGCGGATGGCGGGTTTGAATTGGTCGGGTTCGTCGAGTCCGTCGAGGACATTGCGGGTCCCTTTTTCAAAGCCTTCACCGCTTTCCACGAGTTGTTTCACCGCTTCGAAGCGGGCCGAGCGCTGAGCCAGCGAGCGATGCGATTCGACGGCCGCGGCGCGTGCTGCGTCGAGGTCGCCACGGGTGTGCTGGTACGAGCGTTCGGCGCTTTGAAACGCTTCTTCGAGTTCGGAAATTTGAGCAGCAGAGGCATCGACCTCGCCTTGAATGCGTGCCTGCTCGGCGCGGGCCTCTTCGATCTCGAGGCTGAGGCGCTGTTCCTCATCATTGAGTTGGCGGGCTCGGTCGCGGTTGCCTTCGAGCTGGGCAAGGGACGACTCGATTTTTGCCTGTGCGGCGGCGATCAGCGACTGAGTACGATTTGCCTCGGCACGCGAGTTACGCAGCGAGTTTTCGATTTGCTCGCGTTCGGCTCTGGCGCCGCGTGTACGCTCCTCCATTTCGGCAAGGCGTAGTTCCTTTTCCGCGATGTGGCGGTTGAGTTGGTCGAGTGATTCGTTGGCGGCGATGAAATCAAATTCCTGTTGGGCGAGTTTGTCGCGGGTCGACTGAATGTCCTCGCGGTTTTGACGGATGCGGAACTCGAGCTCGTGTTTGCGTTCCTCGTTGAAAGCCATGCGACCTTCGGCGCTGCTGAGCGCGTTCCGATGCTCGTTGAGGCGTTGGCGGATTTCGGCGAGTTCGCCCTCAAACACGCGAGCAGCAGCGCGTGCCTCATTGACTGCCTCCTCTTTGGCGGGCACTTGCATCGAAAGCTCGGTGTCGCGGACTTCGAGTCCACGAATTGAGGTGAGCAGCTCATCGCGCTCGGCGGTGAGTTCGATAAATTTCCTGTGGCCAAGGTGCGAATCGAGTACGCGCGTATCGGCTGCGAGTGCTTGATAGCGTCGGGCTTTCGCGACTTGGCGCTTGAGTGAATTCATGCGTCGCTCCTGTTCGGCAAGTACGTCCGACACGCGCAGGAGATTGGCTTCGGTGTATTCAAGTTTGCGCAGCGCTTCCTTTTTCTCGCGCTTGAACTTGGTGATGCCGGCAGCCTCCTCGAAAACCGCGCGGCGTTCCTCGGGCTTTGATGAAAGGATCTGATCGATCTGACCTTGAGCCATGATCGAATAGGCGGTGCGCCCGATGCCGGTATCCATGAGCATGTCGTGGATGTCCTTGAGGCGACACAGCGTGTTGTTGATGCGGTACTCCGACTTGCCATCGCGAAAGACACGGCGGGTGATCGAGATTTCGTTGTAATCAACTTTGAGCGCTTCTTCGCAATCGGCCATCGTGAGGGTGACTTCGGCCATGCCGAGCGGCTTACGTTTTTCGGTGCCGTTGAAAATGACATCGGCCATTTCTCCGCCACGGAGGGCTTTGGCGGAGGTTTCACCGAGCACCCAGCGGATGGCGTCGACCACATTCGATTTGCCGCAGCCGTTGGGACCGACGATGCCGGTGACGCCTTCGGCGAATTCGAAGACGGTTTTGTCGGCGAAGGACTTGAAACCTTGGATTTCGAGAGTTTTGAGATACATGGGACAGGGGTTGGGAAATCACCCGAGGCAATCGGGTCTCCACAAGCTACCGTCCGTGTTAGCAATCGCAACGCTATCGCTTACGATTGTACAATAATTAGTGTTTAATTTGAAAAACAACACCACATGTTGTGCATATGGGTAATTAAGAAGTCTGAAACAAATTGTTGATTTGAGGCTCCGTGAGTGGCCTCAAATCTCAATTTTACCCTCAAAAACAAAGTCCGCCGGACCGGTGAGGGTGACATTTGAAAAACTCTGTGGGCCGGATTTTTCGAATCCGATTTCAAGCGTGTCGCCGCCAGCGACATCGACCTTGATCGGTGATGGGGCGTCGGTGAGCAGGTGGTGCATGAGGGCGCAGGCGACCATGCCTGTGCCGCAGGCGAGGGTCTCGTCCTCGACACCGCGCTCGTAGGTGCGGATGCGGATGTGGCCGGGGCTGAGCACGGTGGCAAAATTGGCGTTGGTGCCAGCGGGAGCAAAGTCCTCGTGACGGCGAATTGCGCGACCAATGGCAAAGACATCGAGAGCGTCCAGCGCTTCAGCATCGGGCAGGTAGCTCACGGCATGAGGGACACCCGTGTTGACGAAATGGATGGCGGAGGGGAGTCCGTCAACTTTGGTGAAAGTGTTGAGCTTTAGGTCATGTGGTTCGGACATCGCGATACGAACATTTTCACCCACCATGTCTGCGGCGAGCGTGCCGGCGATGGTTTCGAAAGTGACGCGATCGGCAACACCTTCGCCGAGGTGCGCGGTGAAGCGGCCAAAGCAACGCGCTCCATTGCCGCACATTTCGGCTTCGCCGCCATCGGCGTTGTAATAGCGGAATCGGTAGTCCGCGCCGTGCTGCGCAGGTTCGACTGCCAGCAGTCCGTCGGCGCCTATGCCGCGGTGACGATCGCAGAGGGCTTCGATCGTTTGAGCATCAAGCTTGATGGCGAGGTCGCGGTTGTCGATGACGATGAAATCGTTGCCGGCGCCGTTCATTTTGTAAAACTGGAGGAGCATAGGGTGTGGGACTTGAGTGAGAGCATTAGCCTGACGATTGGTTGGATGCAAGAGTCGCGACGCATTGCCGTTGACCGAGGGCGGGTTGAGAGGTGAAGGTTCGGCATGTTCATTGATCACATTCGGATCTTCGCCAAGGCTGGCGACGGCGGCGACGGGGTTGTTTCCTGGCGTCGCGAGAAATTTGTGCCGCGTGGGGGTCCTGACGGTGGTGACGGTGGCGCGGGCGGTAATGTGGTGCTGGTGGTCGATTCCTCGACGGATAATTTGCGTCAGTATCATTTCGACCCCAAGCTCATTGCCGAAAACGGCAAGAATGGCGGGGGCACACGCAAAACAGGAAAAAGTGGCAAAGTGGTGATCGGTCGTGTGCCGCCTGGCACGGTGGTGTATCGTGCGAATGCCGCGACCGTGCAGGAGGCCGTGGAAATGGAGCGTGATGATGAAGGCATCGACCTTGAACCGATTGCGGATCTGACCGAAAACGGTCAGGAGTTTGTACTCTGCAAAGGTGGAGAGCCCGGCAAGGGCAACTGGCATTTCCGCACACCAACAAATCGAGCGCCGGTTGAGTGCACGCTCGGAACGCCGGGTGAGCTGGGAGTTTTTTACCTCGAACTACGTCGCATTGCCGATGTTGGTTTGGTGGGATTTCCGAACGCGGGTAAATCGACTTTGCTGGGCAAACTTTCCGCGGCGAAACCCAAAGTGGCATCGTATCCTTTCACCACGCTTCAACCGGTGGTCGGCGTGCTGGAATTTCCTGGTTACCGCCGCTGCACGATCGCCGACATTCCCGGGTTGATCGAAGGTGCTCACGAGAATCGCGGACTGGGTCATGAATTTTTGCGTCACATCACGCGCTGCCGCATGCTGCTTTTTGTGATCGATATGGCGGGCAGCGAAGGTCGAGATCCGGTTTCGGATTTGGAAATTTTGCGTCGAGAAATTCGTGAATACGACGAAGAGCTTGCGCGTTTCCCATGGAAGGTGGTGGCCAACAAGATGGACCTCGAAGGCGCGACCGAGCATCTGGCGAATTTTCGTCAACGCTTCCCCAAGGTTGAGATCATTGCGATCTCGGCCGAAGGGGGCGAGGGTATGGATGACCTGCGTCGCATGCTCGACAGTGAGGTTGCCACGCATCCGACAGAAAAGTGAGCGACGAGACCTGTGAGGTAGTTTTTGTGTACGGCACGCTGCGGCGCGGTGGGTCGAATCACTGGCGCATGTCGCAGGCAAAGTTCATGGGTGATGCATTCGCGCGAGGCAGGCTCTATCGCATCGATTGGTACCCTGGTTTCGTGGCTGATAAAAATGCCGGTCAGGTGAAAGGGGAGGTCTTCATGGCAGATGCTGTAACGATCAGGCATCTCGATGCATTTGAAGGCAGCGAATATCGAAGGGTGAAAATTGCTGTCGGAAGTGCCGATGGCGGATCCATCGATGAGGCATGGATCTGGGAGTGGATGGGCGAGGTTGATGAAACCCGTCGAATCGCGAGCGGTGACTGGCTGTCGGTTTCATGAGGTGAGATTGGTTGAGGTTTTTCTGGGTAACTGTTTTTTGGGAAGTCCGTAGCGGTTGATCATGTTGTAAATGGTTCGAAGGCTGACTTTAAGTCGTTTGGCGGCGCGGCGTCGATTGCCTTGGCAGGCTTCGAGTGCATTGATGAGGCTGTTTTTGGTGAGCGCTTCGATACTGCCCAAGTCGCTGTCTTGATCCTCTTCGCCGCTGGATTTGGCCGCATCGGCTAGGTTGAGGCTGCCCAGGTCGCTGGGGCCGATCAGGCGGTCGTCGGTGTGAGTGACCGCGTGTTCCAGCACGCTGTGAAGTTCGCCGATGTTGCCGGGCCATGGATAATCACAGAGAATTTCCATCGCCTTGCGAGTAATGCCAGGCACGCGGAGGTGATGGGTGGCGCAGATGTGTGCCACAAGGTTTTCGCAAAGGCGCGGAATATCCTGCGATCTCTGGGCAAGTCCCGGAACATTAACCCGATAAACCGAGGTGGCGTACCAGAGGTCTGGTCTCAGATTTCCGACTCGTTCGTTGGGTTGAAGATTTTTGGTTTCGGCCACTACCGAAGTGATGAGTCGGCAAGACTTTTCGGGCGTGCTCGATTGGTTTTTTTTGATCCATTCAAGCAACTCCGCCTGCGCTTTGCTGGAAAGGCACTGCAGGTTCTCGATGTAAAGCGTGCCACCCATGCAGGCTTGAATTTTCGGCGTCACATGGAGGTAAGTGGATCCGTTATGGTTGCTGAGTGATTTGCCAAAAAGCTCTTGCTCCACTCTGCTTTGGGGAGTGTGGGAGGCGTCGATGCTGATGAAGCATCGGTTTGCTCGCAAACTTTTGCGATGGATCCACTGGGCGATGGATTTTTTTCCGCTTCCCACTGGTCCGACAAGCATGACAGGCGAGTGCGTTTTTGAAGCGTCGCGCGCATCCATCATCGCTTGTCGCATCGCTGGCGACTGCCAGCGGCTGCGAGGTGGCGCGGTGGCATGGGTGGTGTTTGTCTTGTGGCGTTGATCGTCGATCGATCGTGAAACTGTCGAAAGCAAGGTTGATGCGCGGCAGGGTTTGGTGAGGTAATCCGTGGCACCTGCTTTCATGGCTAGCACAACCGAAGGTATGTCGCTTTTTACGCTCAGTACGATGCAGGGAAGGTCGGGTCGGGCTTTTTTGGCGATTCTGATGACTTCGATTCCGTCGCCGTTTGGCAGATTCAGATCGATCAATGCGGCATCCAGCGGTTGCTCTTGCCGCAGCACAGATGTGGCGTCGGCGAGACTCGTGCATGCAACG
>JBEEOX010000069.1:0-7657 GCA_041191425.1 Verrucomicrobiota bacterium
TGATTTGTGAAGGCACAGTTGATTCGGGTGATCTCGTATTGGTCGACAAATTTTCCTATCACTTCCGCAAACCTACTCGCGGCGAAGTTTTTGTTTTCGATACCCTCGGCATCCGTGGCATCCACGAACGCAGCGGCGAACAAGCGGCTGGATCGCACTACATCAAGCGCCTTTGCGGCGTGCCCGGCGACACCTTGCAAATCCAATCGCCCAATCTCCTCATCGATGGCCGCATCGCGAAAGAGCCCGGCATCCAGCGCGTGATCCATGGCGAAGGCGATTATGCGATCAATCCGAATGGCTATGTGGTGGCCGATTCACGCGAGTTGCTGGGCCGCTCGAAATCCATTTCCCAGTACCTCGCCAGTGCCGACGACCAGCTTTCGCTCGCCGGCAAACATGCCCGACCCGGCATGCGCGAATACGCCGCGCTCGGTGATAACACCGGCAACTCGCTCGACTCTCGCTACTGGGGGCCTGTGAAAGAGTTCAACCTTGTTGGTCCCGCGCTCTTCTCGCTTTGGCCGGTCACCACCGGCCACTGGGGATTCATTCGCTGAAAGCCATAAGCCGTGTCGGACGCATCTGAAATCACCCGGCGCGCAAAGTCGAATTTGGCCTTCGCGCTTCGCATCCTGCCGCGCGACCGTCGCGACGACATGGTCGTGTTCTATGCGTTTTGCCGCACGATGGACGATCTGGCGGATGAACTGGGCGCGACAGTCGCGCAACGCGAACATGCCCTGCATTCATGGCGTGAGGGGCTGATGCACGGGTTCGAAAATCCGACGCAACTTCAAAAACAAGTGATCGACCTGCGGGATCGTCGCGCGATTCCCAATGAGCTTCTCACGGCAATCATCGACGGCTGTCGCATGGATCTCGAGCCGCGCCGCTTTGCCACATGGGCGGACCTCGATGCTTACATCTGGAAAGTCGCCGGCGCAGTGGGTTTGGTTTCCATCAGGATCTTCGGATGCGTGGATGCAAATTCGGAAAAATACGCGGTCGCGCTTGGTCGTGCGCTGCAACTGACCAACATCCTGCGCGATGTCGGCGAAGATCTCGGGAATGGTGGACGCATCTATCTGCCGCTTGAGGATCTCGCGCGCTTCGGATGCACGGAGAAGGATCTGGCGGAAAAATCCACAAGCGCCGAGTTTCTTGCCTTGATGGATTTCGAGGCGACGCGCGTGGAAAGTTTTTACAAGGAGGCCGAAGCGATCCTGCCCGAACGCGACCGCAAGGCGCTGTTGCCGGCGCGCATCATGGCCGAGATTTATCGCGCGGTCCTCGTGCGCATGCGTCGTGGCGGATTCGATGTCTTCCGTGTGCGCTATTCGCTATCCCATTTCCGAAAAATTTCCATTTTGCTTCGCTGCTGGATTGCGGGATGATGTTCTCGCAGCAATCAACATGAGCTCTCCCATCATGAACCATCCCATCCACACGCTTGCTTTTGCGATCATCGCGCTCGCCCTCAACGCCTGCTCGCCACCAGAGCCTCCGCCCGCGCCCTACTTCATTCCGAATCCGCCCTACCCGCCACAGCCAGTCGACCCCGTCACCGCGCATGAACCGCAAGTTCCTAGCATCGATGGCGGCATCTCCCCAAGCCCCACACCAAGCTCTAGGATCGGCGATTACCCTTGGGCTCGGCTCACCGGGAAACCGAATCAAGTGATCAGCCCCTACGAGCCTTACCACACCATCGATGTCAGCGGCTTCAGCACCGGTCAGCTCGCGCGCGATCCATCGAACAAGAAAATCTTCCGCGTGCCGTGAGGGAAGAGTGATTAGTGATTGGTGATTCGTTATTAGGGAAGAGGAAATTTTTTGAACCGCGAATGAACGGGAATGGACGCGAAGGGGGATTGTGGATCGCAGATGAATTGGCGCCTTATTCAAGGTAGCGCGGTCTCGCCGAGACCGCATGAAGGCTGAATCGAAACGCGGAGGGGAAGAGTTAAGAGTTATTTGTTAGAGGTTATTGGGGAAGAGGCTGAAGTTGCTGCGCCCCCTGGGCAAGGGACGTCCTCGTTTCTTCATGCGTTGGATAGAGCGAAGGCTTCTTTTGCACTCAGTATACGGGCATGATATCGTTTGGGCTGGCAGAGCGGCCTGATTTTCCTCAGACACCACCGTATGAAAAAATACAAAAATGCTTCAGAGATCCGAGTCGGAGTGATCGGCTATGGGGGCGCCTTTAACATGGGCCGTGCCCATCTCAATGAAATGCAGCAGGCGGGCATGACGCCTGTGGCGGTCTGTGAGGTTGATGCCGAGCGCTTGAAGATTGCTGAAAGCGATTTCCCCGGCATCGAGACTTTTTCAAAAGTCTCCGAGATGCTCCGCAAGTCGGATGTGAACTTGGTTACGATCATCACTCCTCACAACACCCACGCGAAGCTCGCGCTGCAGTGCCTGAATGCCGGCCGTCATGTGGTTTGTGAAAAACCATTGGCGATCACTACGGCGGAGTGCGATGCGATGATTTCCGCCGCGAAAAAATCGGGCGTGGTTTTATCGACTTATCACAATCGTCATTGGGACGGATGCATACTAAGCGCCATGGATCACATTAAAAAAAACAAGCGCATAGGCGAGATCGTGCGCGTGGAGGCGCGCATGGGCGAGCGTTCGCAGCCCGGCGATTGGTGGCGCGGAAGCCGCAGTATTTCTGGAGGCATTCTCTACGATTGGGGCGTGCACTTCCTCGAATACGCGCTGCAGCTCATTGATTCCGAGGTGGTTGAGGTGAGCGGTTTTGCCAAGTTCGGCTATTGGGCGCCAAAGACGAAGTGGAAGAAAGACACCATTGAGGACGAGGCGAGCGCCATCATCCGTTTTCGCAACGGAGTGTCGATGCGGCTCGTGATCAGTGGAATCGATTCCAACAAGAAGCCAGGCACACTGGAAATTACCGGTACCGAGGGAAGTTACATCACCGACATTCACGGTTTCAACAGCGGCTATCAATTGCGCATGCGAAATGGTCAGTCACTCACCGTGGAGGAAGGAGTGCATCGGCCCGACGAATGGCACCGCTTTTACCAAAACATTGCCGATCATCTGACCAAGGGGACGAAACTTGTCATCACGCCCGAGTGGTCGCGCCGCCCCATTCACATCATCGATCTCGCTGTTCAGAGTGCCAAAAAAGGCCGCGCGCTAGCGGCCAAATATCGCTGATATTTTCACCATGAAAGTTGAGCAGATTGCGGTTCAGCTCTACACGCTGAGGGATTTCACCGAAAATCCCTTCGACTTCGCGGAAACGATGAAGCGAGTTCGCGAGATCGGCTATCATGCAGTCGAACTTGCCGGCACGGCAGGCCTCGCGCCCGCCGAAGCGGTGAAAATCGTGCGTGATGCCGGTTTGCAAATCTGCTCCAGCCATGAGGCTGCGGAAATGATATTGAATCAGCCGCAGCAAGTGGTCGATCGCATGGGCGAATTTGGCATCAGCCATGCCGTCTATGCCTATCCCGATGGCGTTGACCTATCCGATGCCGTGCAAGTGGACAGGTTGATTGCCGGTCTTGATGCCGCGGGTGCCGTGTTGCGCCGTGCGGGCGTGACGCTGTGTTATCACAACCATGCCATGGAATATTTCCAACGCGACGACCGCACCGTGTTGGATGATATCTTTGCCCGCACATCTTCGCAGCATCTTCAGGCGGAACTCGACATCCACTGGGTTCAGGCCGGCGGCGGAGATCCGGCTGAAACATGCCGCCGTCTTGCCGGACGCTTGCCTTTGCTTCACGTCAAGGACTACGCGGTCACAGTCGGCGGCGAGCGCCAGTTTGCTGAGGTCGGTTACGGGAACATGAACATTCCGGAAATTCTTGCGGCTGCCGAAGGCGCCGGCTGCAAATGGTTCATCGTCGAGCAGGACACATGCTCAGGCGATCCGTTCGAGTGTGTAGCGCGGAGTTTGGATTATTTGAAAAACCTATGCGACTAGAGCAGTTTGCTTCACTCGCCGAGGCAAATGCCAATCGCGCGGGCGGCTTGGACGAGTTCGCCATCGGGTTCGACGAGGCGAAGTTGATGAACGGCTTCCTCGATCGGCACCGAGTCGACGTGGTAGGATTGATAACTCACCATGCGTCCGAATTGTCCTTGCTCGGCGAGCTTCACGGCCATGACGCCGAAGCGTACGCCGAGGATGCGGTCGAGTGAGGTGGGAGCGCCGCCGCGTTGGAGGTGGCCGAGCGTGCAGGCGCGGGTTTCCTTGCCGGTGAGTTGCTGCAAACTTTTGGCGACTTGTTCGCCGATACCTCCGAGGCGCACCTCGCCGCCCGAATTTGCATCGAGTGTGACGAGTCCCGCTCCGTTGGGCATGCTCGCGCCTTCGGCCACGACGACGAGCGTGCTGTGCTGACCTTGCGCGTCGCGCTGTTTGATGAATTGTGCGATGCGATCGAGGTTGAAAGGAATTTCTGGTAGGAGAATGACGTTTGCACCGCCGGCAATGCCGCCCCAAAGCGCGATCCATCCGGCGTGACGCCCCATGACCTCCAGCACCATGATGCGCTTGTGGCTGGCAGCGGTCGTGTGCAATCGGTCGAGGCTGTCGACGACGGTTTCCACCGCGCTGTTGAAACCGAATGTCATGGCGGTGGCACCGAGATCATTGTCGATGGTTTTGGGCACGCCGACGATGGGCCAGCCTTCGCGGTAAAGTTGCAGTCCGGTGGTGAGCGAGCCATCGCCGCCGACGACCACCAGCGCGGTAATGCCGAGTTGGTCCATGGTGCGTTTGGCTTTGGCAACGATTTCCGCAGGCACTTCGGCGATGTCGCCCTTGCCGACCTTGGCGGCAAAGTGTCCTTTGTTGGAACTTCCCAAAATGGTTCCGCCGAGTTTGAGGATGTCGATGGTGTTGGCGGGCTTCAGCACGCAGTAGTCACCCGGTGGCAGCAGACCTTCAAAGCCGTCGCGAAATCCGATGACTTCCCAACCGAGCTCGTCGGCCGCGCCGACGACACCGTGAATCACCGCATTGAGTCCTGGGCAGTCACCGCCGCTGTTGAGAATTCCGATTTTCATGATCTTTGATTTTCTGCGAATTCGGAACCCATCGTTGGTTTGGAGCGGTGAGCCCGCAGCATCAGCTGGGATCCGGCACGCTGATGATTTCCCTTCGTTTGTCGTTCACCGGCGATCCTGCGGAAAGCCATGGATCGTAGACCGCCCATCCTTGGTTGATCAAGGAGCGGGCGCGCGAGAAGCGATTTGGGTTGTTTAGCACGACCACGATGAGTCGGCGCGGAGTGACTCCTTTTGAGCCGTCCGCTTTGGTCCGAATCACTGGATCGCGCTCCATGCATACCGATACGCATGGCCCGGCAGCAGATGTCGTGCCTGTTTTCACGCCAAGTATGCCGGTCTCGCCCGCAAGCTCGTTGGAATTGCGGATGGTGTAGTTTCTTGGGCTTTCCGCACCGTAGACCGTGATTTGTCGTTCCTTTTGGCGCGCGATGAAAGTGAAGGGATTGAGCCGCATCGCGTAAACCGAGAGTCGTGCGACATCGGCAGCGGTCGAGTAGGCTTTGGCACCTGGGCGCTCGAGACCGTGTGGATTGGCAAAGCGGGTTTGTTTCATGCCCAACGACTTTGCGAGTCGGTTCATTTCTCCGACAAACTCGCCGACCGGATCGCCACCTTTGCCGCGGCGGGCAATCAATTCGCGTCCCACATGGTCGGCCAAAGCAAGCGCGGCGATGTTGTCGGATCCAAGCAAGGCCGCGTAAAGGGCATCGCGCACGGTCATTTGATCTCCGGGTTGGAGGTTCATCGGGTTGGGTCCACCCACAAGCGTGGCCGTCTGCGGAACACCAATGCGCGCTTTGGAAATGTCCGTTTCGGTGGCGGTAGCCCAATCGACCGTGACAGCGCCCGTAGCAATTTTCGTGAGGCTGGCGATCGGTCGTTTGGCTGCAGCGTTCGAGGCGACGAGCACCTTGCCGGAATGGGCTTCCATCACCATGACACTTTCCTGCATCAGCCCCTCATCCTGCGCGCGAACCTGCATCCACGTCGCAATGAACGCGACCGCAACGAATGAACATTTCAAGTGAAACATACGCGCGCAGGCTAGCCGATGCGTAAGCCAACTCAATCCCAAACAAAAGACAATCGGCGCAAGCGTATCGTTTTTCTTGAGGACTTATTTCCCTGCGGGCGCAGCGGCCTCGCGGCTGATGTATCGGCTCAACACGGTCTCCACCCAGGAGCGTCCCGTGTCGTTCTTGAAGCGAAGCGCCATGCCAAAGCAAAACGCAACGAGCGCCAGAACGATCAGAAACAATCCACCGCCGCCGCTCGAACTTTGAATCACGACTGGAGCGGGCCTCGCGGCGGGAGGGGCTTTTGGTGCGCTGAAGGATGGTTGCGGGGTTGGCAGAACGTTTTTTTCCACGGGCTCCGGCTTCATTTGCACGGAGCTTTGCATGTCGAGCACCGCGCGCTCCTCGGGGCTCAATTCGAAACCAAACACCACCTCGCCCAGCTCGACCTTCATGCCATCGCGCAATACGACATGACTGACCAGCTTGCCATCGATTTTGATGCCGTTGGTCGACCCGAGATCGCGCAGCTCAAAGCCGTCGCGGGAGCGGGCCATTTCGGCATGCCGCGAGGAAACGGAGGAGGAATCGACCTGGATGTCATTTTCATCCAGGCGCCCGATGGTCACCAACTTGTGATCAAGCTGAAAGCGGTAAGGCTGCGGAGACCCTCCCGGCACGGTGATGGTGACTCTGGGCATGTTCGCGATACGATGGTTGTGGGGGAAAACATGAGGTAAAAAATCTGGAATGGATACACTAAAATTTGCACGAGCGCAGAATGCGCAGCGTGCCAAAAACTAGGGCCGCGGCGGAACATCCACCGCGGCCGAACACCGATCAACCAAAACACATGAAACAAATCCGTCAGGTGCCCGCCAAGCCGGGTGCGAGCGGCTTTGGCGCGGGCTTTTCCTTCTTGCGCAGTGCGCGGCGCATCTTGGTGAGCGCCGAATTTTGAAGTTGGCGGATGCGCTCGCGGGTGACGCCGAACTCGCGTCCGACCTCCTCCAGCGTGAGCGCCCTGCGGCCGCTGAGGCCGAAGCGTTCGTCGATGATCTTGCGTTCGCGCTCGTCGAGCACCGAGAGCAGTCCGTCGATCTCGCCGTGCAAATTCTTGTCGGCGAGCATGTCGAGCGGGTTGACCGCGCGATCGTCGCTGATGACCTCGCTGTATTCCGTAGCCTCGCCTTCATTGATGGGGGCGTCGAGTGAGGTCGGGCGGTGCGAGGCCTGACGCAGCATCGCGAGCTTGCGGCGTGGCACGCCGATTTCATCCGCCAATTCCTCGTCGGTGGGTTCGCGTCCGAGCGCCTCGGTCAGAATCGCGGCGATGCGGCGCATCTTGGCGATTTTGTCGACCATGTGGACGGGCAGGCGGATGGTCTTCGATTGGTTGGCCAGCGCGCGCTTGATCGATTGTTTGATCCACCACGCGGCGTAGGTTGAGAGTTTGCCACCTTTTTCCGGGTCGAAGCGCTCGACAGCCTTCATGAGGCCGATGTTGCCCTCCGAGATCAGGTCGGTGACCGGCATGCCGTAGTTGGCGTAGTCCTGGGCGATTTTGACGACCAGGCGCA
>JBEEOX010000070.1:0-7646 GCA_041191425.1 Verrucomicrobiota bacterium
ATCCCTGCCGTTTCAGGGCTCCGTGCTTGCATGGATGGGTGGCTGGTTTAGAACCACGGGACAAATTGTGAGAGGTTACTTCATCCGCCGCCTGCTGCTGATTCCGCCCACGCTGATCGGCATCACGCTGATCGTGTTCGGGATCACGCGCTTTGTGCCGGGCGGCCCCATGGACCGGATGTTGCAAGAGGCCTCGCTAGGAGCCGACCAAGGAGGCAAGCGCTCGTCATCGAACCAAGCTCAGGGCGGGCTCAGCGAGGAGCAAATCGAGGAGCTCGAGGAACAATTTGGCCTCAATGAAAAAATTGTCGTCGCCTACGGTCAGTGGCTTGGAGTGGTGGCGCGCCCGACGCAAATTTCAAAAAGCGAATTTGCGGCCAATGGCGATGAAAGGATCGGCGGGCAAGATGACCCGGAAAATGTCACCGAAGTCGTGCTGCGCGGCGATGGTCGCGCGGTGCGTGTCACAAGGTCAGGCAGCGCCATCGCCTCGGCGGTGTTTGTTGATTCGGGAAAGGACATTTCGTCCGAAGGATGGAGCGCGCGCATTGAAAGCAAGGAGGAGCGCCAGCAACGATTCAAGCGCCGCAATCCAGACAGCGCATCAGCCCCCAACTACCCGCCACGTGCGGTGCTGAGCCAAAAATATTTCTCAGGTCTTCTCCAAGGAGACCTCGGCCGCTCAACGGTGTACAATGACCCCGTGCACGAGATGATCCTCTCACGCATGCCCGTCGCCGCGTACTTCGGGCTCCTGACCGCCATCATCACCTACGCGGTGAGCCTGCCACTCGGCGTGCTCAAGGCGCTCAAGCACCGCAGCTTCATCGACTCGGCATCTTCGGTGCTCATCTTCATCGGTTACTCAATCCCCGGCTTCGCGCTGGGCGCGGTCCTGCTCGTGTACCTCGGCGCGCGGGAAAATTGGTTCCCGCTCTTTGGCATCGTCAGTCCCGACTTCGACCAAATGGGGCCCATCGAAAAAATCAAGGATCTCGCCCATCACACGGCACTGCCCCTGCTTTGCTACCTCACTGGCGCATTCGCGGTGCTGACGATGATGACCAAGAACAGCCTGATGGATAATTTGGCGGCCGACTATGTCCGCACCACTGTCGCGAAAGGCGCAAGTTTTCGCCGCGCGGTGTTTGGTCATGCCTTTCGCAACTCGATGATCCCGATCGCGACCAGTCTTGGTGACCTGATCACGATTTTCATCGGCGGATCGATGCTGGTGGAAACGGTTTTTGACATCCAAGGCTTCGGGCTTTTGCAGTATCAATCGGTGATCGAGCGTGATGTGCCGGTGATCATGGGTACGCTGACGATTGCGGCTTTGCTGATGTTGATTGGAAACATTTTGTCGGACTTCATCGTCGCGATGGTCGACCCAAGGATTCAGTTCAAGTGATGATGCGTAAGATTGGAATCATGTCCGTGCTTTTGGGTTCCCTTGTGGTGATCGGGGAACTTTGCGACATTGCGTTTCCAACCGCGCGGTGGTTTTTTGCATCAAGCCGCGAAGTCCCATGGCTTCACACGAACCTTGCGGATGGAAAATCATTTCCATGGTTTGGCTGGCTGAGTGCATCGCTTTTGCTGGTCGGCGGGCTGATGATGTTGATCCGCTCGATGATGAAAAAAACGCCCGATCCTGTGATGCAGCGACGCATCAAGCGCTTTCGTGCGATTCGCCGCGGTCATGTTTCGCTGATCATTCTCCTCTCGCTTGCCGCTGTGGCGGCGCTCGACCAGGTGGTCGTCGGCAAGCGCGCCTTGGCGGTGAAGCATAACGGCGCATGGTTGTTTCCCGCCCTCATGACGCGCGATCTCAAGAACAAGGACTTTGGCATCGATGGCGCGGCGGCGGAAGCACCAGTCGATTACCGCAAACTCCGTGCGGCGGGAAACAAATCGGTGATCATGCCGCTGGTTCCATACGACCCGACAGGCGACACGCTGCCACCGCGATCGCGCGCGCTCATCGATCGCAACGGCGTCTTGCATGAAGACGGATCAAGCAAACCTTACTGGGGACTTGCGGTGCGTTATCACGACTCCGAGGGTGAAAAAATTCACACACGCTTCACGCTGCGCAATGGTCGACTATCGGGTCCTGTCGACGGATGGATCGCCGATGGCACACCCGTTTACAGCGCCAGCTATCAAGATGGCGAATTGATCAAGGAGCACTTCACCGGCAGCGGCACGAAGGAAGAATTTCTCAGCGCGGGAAATGTCGAACTGCGGGCCTTAAAGTATCATCCAGCTCCTCCGCTGCCTGAAGAAGGCAATTGGCTTGGCACCACCTCGCAAGGCTACGATGTCGTTGCCTATCTGTTTGGCGGATTGCAGGTGAACTTCAAAGCCGCGCTGATTTTCATACCCGTGGTGTTTCTCATCGGCATTCCGATCGGGCTGATGATGGGCTTTTTCGGTGGTTGGTTCGATCTGGTGATGCAGCGGCTCATCGAAGTGTTTTCAAACATCCCCTTCCTTTTTGTCGTGATCATTTTTGCAAGCATGGTGCCCGATCGCTTCAAGGGCTTACCCGTGATCCTGACCATTCTCGCGGCCTTCGGCTGGATGGGTATTTCCTTCCTGATGCGGACTGCGGCCTATCGCGACAAGGAACGCGATTACATCGCAGCGGCACGTGTGCTTGGTGCTGGCGCGCCACGAATCTTGTTCAGCCATCTTTTGCCCAACACCGTGTCGATCCTTGTGACGCTGGTTCCGTTCACCGTTTCAGGATTGGTCTCGTCACTCACCTCGCTCGACTACCTCGGCTTCGGCCTACCACCAGAGAATGCGACATGGGGCCGCTTGCTCAACGATGGGCTTTCCAATCTCTCCGCGCCTTGGCTGGTGACCTCGACCTTCATCGCGCTGGTCGGCTTGCTGGTGCTCATCACTTTCATCGGCGAAGCGGTGCGCGAGGCCTTTGATCCGAAAAAATTCACCTACTATCGCTGATGGGATCACCCTATGCCATAATCCGAATCTTGTTCGCCGCCCTGCTGGTGCTTGCATCATTCAGCTGTCGGCGCGCATCGGAGACGGTCGAGCGCAAGTCTGGCTTTGAGGAATTCTTGCCGCGCTACAATCAATACATCACCGATTGGCTGAAGAACGAGCTTCAGGTGGCGCAAAGTGAGCTTGCGAAGGTCGAAAGCGAAATCCCCGCGGCCAACTCTGAGAAGGCTGTGCAACTTCGCTCGAAAGCCGACGCGCTAAAAGTCGATGTCGAAAGATTCGAGTTCCGGCTCGGGCTCGGCGATTATTTCAAACGCGGAACCATCAACGACATTCCCAGCGATCTCGTTTGGAAGGATGGGATGGATCAACCCGAGATCGGCGATCCCGCCGCTGTGAAGGGCGGAGTTTTTCGTCGCTTCATTCCCAGCTTCCCGCCGACGATACGGCCCTTTGGCAGCAATTCGAACAACTCGTTCCGTGGCGATGCCTATGACTACATCGACATGACCTTGATTGCCCTGCATCCGGAAACCCTGAAGGATATTCCTGGTCTGGCAAAGGAATGGGCCGAGTCCTCCGACGGTCGCACGATTTACTTCAAGCTCGATCCCGAGGCGCGTTACTCCGACGGCGTGCCAGTGAGAGCGAATGATTTCCTCTTCGCCGTGTACCTTCGCGTGTCGGATCTCATCGTCAACCCGTACTACAAGCAGTTTTACCGCGAAAACATCGCGCAAATCGCGATCTACGACGAGTCGACAATTTCCGTCTCACTGCCCGAAACCAAGGCCTATGCCGCAGCCCTTGCCGGAGCGCTCACGCCATCAGCGCCGCACTTCTATGCGGAGTACGGCGCGGATTATTGCGAACGCTACCAGTGGAGATTCCCGCCGACCACGGGCGCATATGAGATCCGGCCCGACGACATCATCAAAGGCGTGTCGATCACCCAGACGCGCGTGAAGGACTGGTGGGCGCGCGACCGGAAGTACTATAAACATCGTTTCAACCCCGACAAGGTGGTGCACACGGTCGTGCGCGACGAATCGAAAGCCTTTGAACTGTTTCGCGCCGGCGAGCTCGACACCTACGATTTGACCCGACCCGAGCTGTGGTACGAAAAATCTGAGATTGAGCCGGTCCACAAGGGCTACATCGAGCGAGTGACTTTTTACAACCGCTACCCGAAGATCCCGCGCGGGCTATACCTCAATGTGGCAAAGGCACCGCTGGACAATCTCGATGTGAGAATCGGCATCCAGCATGCCATGAATTGGCAAAAGGTGATCGATGTGATGTTTCGCGGTGATTGTCAGCGTCTCAACGCCTTCAATGAAGGTTATGAAACCTTCAGCGATCCGTCGATTCGCTCACGACCGTTCTCAATCGAACTCGCCCGCGCCGCTTTCCGCAAGGCAGGCTACACGATCGAAGGCAGGGACGGCATCTTGCAAAAGCCCGATGGCACGCGCCTCTCGATTGCGCTCAGCTATCCCGTGATGCCGATCTACGACCGCATGCTGGCCATCCTCAGCGAAGAAGCCAAGGCCTGCGGATTCGAACTTCGCCTCGATGGGCTTGAGTCGACGGTCCTGTACAAGAAGGCCATGCAAAAGCAGCATGAGATCACGATTTTCAGTTGGATGAGCTCGGCGCCGATTCCCGATTTCCACCAGTTCCTTCACTCGACAAACGCGATCGATGAGAAGGGCGCGCTCAAGACGCAAACCAACAACATTTTTTCGTGGCACCGCGCCGACACCGACGAACTGAGCGAAAAGGTGCGCACCGCACGCAATGCCGAGGAGCTACGAGTCGCGGCATGGAAGTTGCAACGCATCATTCACGACGAGGCGATCTTCGTGCCCGCCTATGCGGTCGATTACATGCGCATCGGATCCTGGCGCTGGGTGAAATGGCCCGACTGCCCGCATACGCGCTTCAGTCCACCGGTGGTCTTTGATCCACACGAGGTTTTTGTGTTTTGGGTCGATGAAAAAGCACGCGAGGAAACCCAACACGCGCGAAGAAGCGGTGAAACATTTCCCGAATCCACTCGAGTGGTCGACGACTACCGGGTGATCGCGCCGACGGAAGGAGGTGCGCCATGAAGGACGCACGCGAGGACTTGCTGGTGGTCGACAAGCTGATCACCTCATTCGACACCGAGAGCGGATTTCTGCGCGCGGTTGACCAAGTTTCGTTTTCGGTGCCCGCTGGCAGCACAGTCGGCATCGTCGGCGAATCGGGTTGCGGCAAAAGCGTAACCGCCATGTCGATCGTGCGACTGCTGCCTCAGCCTGCGGGAAAAACCATTGGCGGACACGTGTGGTTCAAAGGTGAGGACTTGCTGCGCGCCGACGATGAGCGCATGCAAAAAATTCGTGGTGGTGAAATCGGCGTGATCTTTCAAGAGCCGATGTCGGCTTTGAATCCGCTGCATCGCATCGGCCGCCAGGTCGCGGAGGTATTTTTGCTGCACCGCGACATTTCAAAGAAGGATGCGTGGGATCAGGCGTACGAAATGCTCAAACTGGTCGGCATTCCGGCGCCGGAAAAACGCATGATGGAATACCCGCACCAACTTTCCGGCGGCATGCGCCAACGGGTGGTGATCGCGCTTGCGTTGGCATGCCGACCCTCACTGGTGATCGCCGATGAACCCACCACCGCGCTCGATGTGACCGTGCAGGCGCAGATCCTCGACCTCATGGCTCGCCTCCGCGCCGAGATGAACATGTCGATGATGCTAATCACCCACGACCTTGGAGTGATCGCCGAAAACTGCAGTGAAGTGGTCGTGATGTATGCCGGACGAGTGGTGGAGAAAGGACCTGTCTCGGAAATATTCGCAAAGCCCTTGCACGCCTACACGCGCGGATTGCTGCGCTCGATGCCAACGCTCGACTCCAAGCCCAAATCAACACTGCCCGTGATTCCCGGCATGGTGGCCTCGCTCGGCGAACATGTGCACGGCTGCCGCTTCTGCCAGCGCATGGGCATTCCGATCTCCCAACTTCACGAAAGACCGAAGCTTGTCGAAATCACGCCCGGACACTGGGTGGAAAATTGCCCGAGATGCCATGCGGGCGAACATTGAACATTGAACATCCAACATCGAACATTGAATGAAGAGCGATCAACGAATTTACGATTTGGATGAGCGACTTTTGAACTATGGGGCGAGGATCATTGAACTCACGCGCGCCATGACTTCGGACTACGCTGGGCGCCATGTTGGAAACCAGTTGCTGCGTGCAGGTACCGCTCCTCTTTCGCATCATGGCGAAGCACAAGCAGCAGAGTCACCTGCCGACTTCATCCACAAGATGAGAATGGCACTGAAAGAGCTTCGAGAGTCAGAGCGATGGCTCAAGCTCATACAAAAAACCAATCTTCTCACTCGCCAAGAAACTCTTCCGCAAGTTCTCGATGAGACCGACCAACTGATTCGCATTTTCGTCACCAGCATCGCCACTGCAGAAACGCGCAAAAAATAGCCTCACCCTTCGATGTTCAATGTTGAATGTTGGATGTTCGATGTTCATTCCCAAACATGCATAATCTCCTGACAGTCTCCAACCTCCGCATGCACTTCCCGGTGCGTGGCGGCATCATTCCGCGTCAGGTCGGCGCGGTAAAGGCGGTCGATGGAGTTTCGTTGCATATTGGTCCAGGGGAAACGCTTGGGCTTGTGGGTGAATCGGGCTGCGGGAAATCGACCTTGGGCAAGGCGGTCGTCCGATTGCTCAAACCGACATCGGGCAACATCAACTTCAACGGCACGGACATCAGCCACATGCACCAGCGTACACTACGTCCGCTGCGCCGAGATTTTCAAATGATCTTCCAGGATCCGGTCGAATCACTCGATCCGCGGATGAGCGTGCGTGCGATCATCGAGGAACCTCTGCTGATCCATCGCATCGGTACGCGCGCCGACAGAACACGCATGGTCAACGAGTTGCTCGACCGCGTCGGTCTCCCCTCCTCCGCCGCCGAGCGTTATCCGTTCGAGTTTTCCGGCGGTCAGCGTCAGCGCATCGGCATCGCCCGCGCGCTTGCATTGAAACCCAAACTCATCGTCTGCGACGAGCCAGTCTCGGCGCTCGATGTTTCAATCCAATCGCAAATCTTGAACCTTCTCATTGAGCTTCAGCGCGAGCTCGGACTTTCCTACCTCTTCATCGCTCATGACCTCTCGGTGGTGAAGCATGTGAGCGATCGTGTGGCGGTGATGTATCTTGGCAAAATCGTCGAGCTGGCATCATCCGAAAGCATTTATCGCGACCCACGCCATGCCTATACCAAGGCATTGCTTTCCGCGATTCCTTCAACCGATCCCAAAGCGACGCGGCAACGCATCTTGCTCGAAGGTGAAATCCCCTCGCCCATTGATCCACCACTTGGCAGCGCCTTTGGTCATCGCATTCAGCATCCGCGATACGAGGAAACCATTGGCATGGAATTGCCGCTGCGCGAAATCACCGCGGGCCACTGGGTGGCGGCGGATCCCTGCTGCGTCAGCGACGAGGACTGGAAAACGCTTGCCGCGCAGAAGTGATCATCCGTCGCGACACTCACAGGTCGCGTGCAATTTTTTTCACGAGGCCAGGGCCTTGATAGATCAGCGAGGTGTAGATCTGCACGAGCGAAGCACCGGCCGC
>JBEEOX010000071.1:0-7621 GCA_041191425.1 Verrucomicrobiota bacterium
GACCAATCGCGTAAAAGTGTAGCGTTCGGTTTTCGACAAGGGAAACAACCACCGCAGAAACGCATTGCTTCCCGCCTTTGGCATGAGAGCAAACGCCATCATCGCCGATGCCGCCAAGATGATCGCGAGCATTCCCCATCGGCGGTGACTCGACGGCGGCAAGGCTTCATCCAAGGATCGCGACTCCAACTCCGTCGATACCGCCCGCATCGCTGCCTCACGCAATCGCGGCGAAAGCGTATCCTCCCGCTCACGCTGATCTTGCAACTCAATCACTCCCAACAAGCGATCACCCAATCCCGGATATCGACGCGCAATCAGTCGCGCCAGCTGCGTTTCGCGACGCTGACGCCACACCCAGCGGTGCAACCAGTACGGTGCGAAAACCGCAAACAGGGAAATACCGGCGATCAGAATCAACAAACGCAACCACGAAGGCGTCGGCCACACGCGATCCATCACCAGCACCAACAAAAATGACACCAACAAACCAAGAAGCCCTGCCACCAAGGCCTCCATCACTTTGAGTCGCCACAAACGCCGACGAAAGTCCGCCAGTCGCTCATGCAGCGATCCGGGTATCTTTGCCCTCGGTGATGGAGATGACGCCATGATTCAAGTGGACTTAAGCATTCAACAAAACAAATCGCGGCCGCGCAAGACGGCCAATCGCATGAAACAATATAATCTCACCCAAGTGAGCCTGTACGACAAGCGGCTTTGAGCGATCAGAAGCTGAAATATCCTTCGTAAAAGAATCAGATACCTATCATTTGACCCCACAAAACCGCGAGTCGTTCAAAAAAATTTCGCTCGCATCCAAGCTTTGTGAAATTTTGCAAAAAATTCATCTTATCCGTTGATTGTTTAAAAAAAGCTACCAAAGTGCGTGCACATCTCATCTCCCCCCGATGAAAATTTCTACCAACGGTTGGCGCCGTCGCTGCGGCGCGCACTTGTCTTTTACTGCGGTCACGACGTGCCTTTGCATGTTGAAACTAAATGCAGCCGAGACTGATCATCAGGCCATCCGTGCGCCACAGCATTCGAACAATCAAGTCACGCTCGAATCGCTCGCCAGCCGCGGATCGGGTTGGGCCAGCGCAGCCATTCTTGGAACAGCGCTGGCAGTGAGCCTCTCAACTCTCAACAAACGCCGTCGCTCGGAGCAAAAGCATGTTGACCAAATCCGTCAACGCATCGCCGCCGATCTGCACGACGACATTGGCAGCAACCTTGGAAGCCTTTCGCTGATTGCACGCAGCGCACGCAAGGATCTGATCCGACTCGAAGGTCCCAAGGAAATCGCGCACGACCTCAGTGAAATGGAAAGCATCGCGCGCGAATGCTCACTCGCCATGCGCGACATCGTTTGGATGTGGGAGCGCAGCAACGACTCGGTTGGCGACCTGATCGAACGCATGCGTCAAACGGCCAACCGCTTATTACGCGAAATGCGATTCAACCTCGAGTGCCAATCTTGCGAAACCAACGCGCATCTCTCCATCGAAGCCAAGCGTCACCTCTTCCTGTTTTTCAAAGAAGCCCTTCACAACATCATGAAACATTCGCGCGCCAATCAGGTGACCGTGCGCGTTTGGGATGAAAACGACCAACTCGCCATCGAGATTGTCGACAATGGCAGCGGTTTGCCCGGCACAAACATCGGACGCACACCTGCCATTCGCAAACTTCAGGACCGCGCACAGACGCTTCACGGACTTCTCCGCATCGCCTCCAATCGGGACCAAGGCACCCGCATCCAACTCTTCGTCAAACATTCCCACCTCATCACACAACCCGCCATATGATTGCCACAGCAGATACCAAAACCGCCAAAACCACTAAAATCTGGATCGTCGACGACCATGATGTCTTTGCCAAACAAATCGGCCGACTCATCGAATCGGAGCCCGACATGAGTTGCGCTCACCATTTCAGTTCGGCCGCCGACCTCTTCGAGAAACTTCAATTCACGCGCGATTTTCCCGATCTGCTTTTGCTCGACCTCGGCCTCCCGCGACGCAGCGGACTCGATATCCTGCCCGACATCCGCAAGATCATGCCGCACTCGAAAATCCTCGTGCTCACCGCATCCGATGATCGCGAAAAAGTCTACCGCGCCATCTGCAATGGTGCTTCCGGCTACCTGCTCAAAACTGCCGATCCCGACGACATCATCCAAGGCATCCGCGATGTCATAGACGGCACATCCGCTTTGAGTAGCCCCATTTCAAAAATGATCATCGATGGTTTTTCGCGCTATGGCCCGGTCGAGGCAATCGAACCGCTCACCTCACGCGAAGAAGATGTCCTCCACCACCTCGTGCGTGGACTCATCAAAAAGGAAATCGCCGACGAACTATCCATCTCGCAACACACCGTCGACATGCACCTGCGCGCAGTCTATCGCAAACTCCATGTCCGCTCTCAGACCGAAGCGGTCTCTAAGGCCCTCAGGCAAGGCATCGTCTAAATTACGCAAACGCCGATTTCCCAGCCCATAAAAAACCCGCCGCGGAATAGTCCGGGCGGGGTTTTTGTTGAGTTAATTTCGAATCAGGCGATGCCGGATTTTTCGGTTTCGGCTGGGACCGACTCGACGATCGTTTGGATCACAGGCTCGTCTGCAACTTCGGCCACCGACGGAGCGCTGGCTTCAGCCGAGGGCGGGATTGGTGCCAGTACGATCGGACGCGAACTGCGCTCGGGATGATCCGCCGCTTCGTTGCGCTCCTCCATCTCGCGAGCCTTGGCTCCCGAAACAGTGAGCTTGCGGCCCATGAAAGGTTGATCGTGAAGGACTTCGACGCAACGGATCGCGTCATCCATGTTGAGCATTTGCACAAAGCCATAACCTTTCGAGCGATGGGTCGTGCGGTTGTAAACGATTTCCACGCTGCGGACTGGACCGACACCTTTGAACAATTCCTGAAGGTCTTGTTCGGTGACGTCGTAGGACAGGTTGCCAACATACACGCGAGTGGACTCGACCGTGGATGGGTCGCCACCGCGCGAGCGATCGGAACCACGACGGCCCTGAGCTTCGCCCGACTTGGCAGAGCCATCACTCGTGCGCGCGTTGCGGGTGTTGGATTTGGCAGCCTTGGGTTCGGTGCGCGACTTGCTGGTTTCCGCTTTGCGCTGCGTGCGCACGGGCTCTTTGTAGAGACCAACGAGCTTCAGCAACTTCTGCCACCAGCTGAGTGGTTTTTTGCCACGCGATTGGCGGGACGACGGGAGTCGGAATTCTTCCGAGCGGCCCGACTTGGAGGAACGGGAGCTGCGGCTGCCGCGTTGTGAGGATTGGTTGTCACGGTTTCTGCCTCCGCGTGAGCGGCGGCGCCTGCTTTTTCCCGATGATTGGGATGCTTGTTCTGCGTTTGACATGGTGTCAGTTGTGGTTTCCGGGCGGTCCGGCGCTCGTAGGATCCGGGTGGATCCGCTGGTGTGATGACCGTGGCTGACCGAGATGGGTCCGACCTCGCGGCTTTTGGTTGCCGTGCGAAGCCCCGCACCGCGTGCGGGAAGAAACTTCAGTGGTGGGAGCCAGCCGGCCTGCGCCGCCGCCTTTTTTGTGTGGAGCTGGAATTTCGTTTTCCGGGAGTCCGCCGACGTCTTTCGAGGCCCCGAGGGGGCAAAAGCCACTAGCATCTGACCGAACCAGGGACTCGGATGACCGAAATCCCGCTCGCGCGCGCAAGTTAGATTCTTTCGAGCCTTTGGCAAGGTCGGATGGCTGCAGCGGGTCAAATTGTCGCATCCAAGTCGATCGCGGGTACGGCTTTTTGCGTGTCGGCGGGTCGTGACAATGAGGCAAAATGAAGCTTTATTGAGGCCATGAAAGCGCGCCTTGCCGGCTTTGCCATCGCCTTTGCCGCCTGTTTTGGGGTCGGCTACTGGCTGGCGCTCACGGCAGCGCCAAAAACTGATCGCAGACCTGCCGCCCAAGCGAAGAGCACTCAGTCCGCCCTAGTTGCCCAGCGCGAGGAGCTTCCAAAAACGAAATCGGCGCGCCCAAACCGCGAATCGGATGGCGATCAGGCCGCTCGCGACATGGGCGCGTTTGAGGGCGAGCGGGTGCTGACCTTTCGCGATGCCGAGTCGATGGCCCGCTTCCTAGAACGGGCAGCAGGAAAATTGCGGATCATTTCCCGACTCGATGCCTTGCGCGCCCTGCGGGTTGGATTTGCGAACCGCGCGGATTTTGAGCGACTGCTCGATGGATCGGAAACTGAGTCCTATGTGTTTCCAGTGCTGATCCCTGGGCTGCCCGAGGGCAGCGTGCAGTCAGGCGCCGTGGCGCTCGGCGGCGAATTGCTCAGGTGGCTGGGAATCGATGGAGATCGCGAAACATGGGGCAAGGGCGTTATGGTGGCGGTGCTCGACACGGGCGTCGCAACGCATGAGGCATTTCGCGGCGGGATACGCTCACTCGATTTGGTGGCGATGCCGCAAAATTTGGCCGATTGGAATGGTCACGGCACTGCGGTCGCGTCGTTGATTGCAGGCAATGACGAGCTAACACCGGGTGTCGCGCCAAGCGCGGAAATTTTTTCCATTCGCGTCGCTGATGACGCAGGTAACTCCAACAGTTTCGTTTTGGCAGAGGGTATTGTGAAAGCGGTCGATGCGGGAGCAAAGATCATCAACATCTCAATGGGCAGCTTTGGCGACAGCGCAGTCATGCGCGATGCGATCGCCTATGCCGACCAGCGCGGTGTCCTGCTCGTCGCTGCTGTCGGCAACAACGGCATTGAGCGCGTGACCTATCCCGCGGCCTACGAGTCGGTAATCGCAGTCGGCGCAGTCGATGCCACGGGTGAGCATCTTGATTTTTCAAACTCCGGACCTGCGGTCGATCTGGCTGCTCCGGGTTACGGCGTGAATGCGGCATGGGGCAGCAATGACGCGGCGCGCGTGACGGGCACTTCGTTTAGCGCGCCCATTGTCACGGGCGCAGTGGCGGCATTGATGTCGGAAAAAAACATCTCGGCCCAAAAAGCCTACGATTTGCTCTCGGTAAATTTGAATGATGGTGGCGCGGCGGGAAGTGACCAGCAACTCGGCGGAGGCATGCCCGATGTCGGAAGAGCTCTGCAGAGTGATCAGCCCGGCATCCACGATGCGGCCATCGCATCACAGCGCGTGTTGCCGGCCGATGCATCCAACCCAAACGGTCGCGTCGAAGTGGTGGTGCAAAACCGTGGCACCGAGATGCTAGTCAATACCACCGTGAAAGTTTCAGTGGGAGAGATGAGCACCACTGGCAATTTGAGCACGCTTGCACCGAACGCCGTCGCCACCGTGCAAGTGCCCGTGCATCAGGATTCGAACACGGCAAGCGAGGGTCTCCGCATCGAATCGAGTGTGCAGGTTTCGAAAGGAGTCGTTGACATCAAACCGTCGAACGATCGTCGAATTGAGATCCATGGGAAAAGTGTTTCGAATTAAGCTTTTGCTGCTCATCAGCGCCGTGGCACATGCTGAGCCTTGTTGGGTGCACGCGCCAAACAGTGGCGCGAAAGCGGTCGACCAACTGCTCGTCGGCGCCAATGCCTGCGGACCTGCGGCCTTGATGAACTCGTTTCACGCTGGCAGTGAAAAGTGGCAGCGCGTTTTCAATGCGATGGGTGGCAACAATGACAAGGAGCGCATGCACTGGATCATTCGCGAGCTTGGCATGCGCTCATCGAATCACATGTACGCAAGCCCTCGCTGGAACAAGCGAGGTATTGGTGTCGAGGATCTTCGAGACATGGCCAACGATGCGCTCTCAAAGGCTTATCTGCCAAAGTTGCAAAAGGAAATTCTGTTTCGCGATGACGATGAATCGCCGGAAAAACTTTTGGCGCAAGCGCACAAACTGATGCGCAAGTCGCTCTCGTCTGGCTTTCCGCCGATCCTAAGCCTTCGCCGCTACGCGTGGCGAAAGGAGCAGGGAAAGAATCCGCAGTGGACGGTGATTGAAGGGCATTTTGTGACACTCACGCGCACTCCGTGCAAACTCTCGCGCGATGAGCGCGGATTCGCGGTCGCCTACATCGACCCTTGGCGAGGCAGGCATTGCGAAGGTTGGATCGGCATTCCGAAGAATGATTTCATGCAAACCTCGGCAGGCGTTTCTTCATGCCTTGAAGCGACGTTTCCCGATGCGGTGATCGGTAAGTCGCGGATCCGACATGGTGAACGCACAGCCATCGCCGTCGCGGCGGTGATCGGAAAATGGTGAGGCGCGCGATTCGCGTTTGAAATCCGCGCGTCCCGTCGCATGGTTTTCATCCATGGGCACCAAGGCTCCATCAAACGAGGAAATCTCATCTTCAACCTTCTGGCGAAAGCTGCGAGGCATGGTCGCAAGCGCCGGTCAAAAAACTCTTTTTTCATCGCTGGTGCTTTTCAACTGCCTCAGGGATCACGATACGCCCGCATGGGCGCGCGGTGTCATCGTCGGCGCCTTGGGATACCTCATTCTACCCAGCGACCTGATCCCCGACATCTTGCCGGGCATCGGATATGGTGACGACTGGAGCACCATCGTCGTCGCGTTGGGTACGGTCGCAGCCTACATCAAGGAGACCCACAAGCAACGGGCCAATGAGCAGTTGAGCAGGCTATTGGGTGGTCGCCGCGCTTCGCAAACATCGGATTTTGTTGAATAATCGCGAAGATTCGGGTCAATAGACGCATGGAAACGCGCGCAGGTTTCATGAAATCGACTTTCCGTTTGCTCATCACATCGGCGCTCATCGCATCGACGGCACTGGGCGAAGTCAGGATCGATGAGAAAATTTTTGGCGACAGCCTTGGCGGATGGAAAAAACGCGACAAGCAGGCAGCCGAATACCCACTGTCCGGCGCGACTTACCGCACCTATCGCCCCGAAGTCTCCCCCACTCCCGATGGCGGAATTTTTGTGTCGGTGCGCATCGATCATGTGCGCGGATGGCTGTCGACCGATGACCATGCAATCCTCGAGGTCACCATCAACAACAAGGGTGCCATTGTATCGGCGCGCTCGAACATCGCGATTCAAGGTCGCTCAATTTCAAGCGACCTGATCCGCGGCGCGGGCGAGACGGGCAAGGCAGCAGTCGGCGCAGACCGCGCGGTACAGATCGGCACCGATCTCGTGGCAAACCTTTCGGAAAAATTGCTGCGTGAGAAAATTGTCGAAGCCGGAAGGGTTTCGTTCCCCGCCGCGCTTCGTCACAACTACAACCGCTTGTTCCAAGCAATCCGTCACGAAGTCGCCGCCCCGCCAAATTCAGAAGCCAATCCAGAGCCCGAGGCAAAATCCGATGCGGCACCTGCGGAAAAATCTGCTACCGAAAATGGCACGCTTGAAATCAAGCCCTACGCCACACCTGAAAAGACGGAGATTTCTCCTGGGCAGTAAGCCTGTGCATCATCCGCGGGGATGCAGTTTTTTGTGCAACGACTTCAGACGCTGACGATCCACGTGGGTATAAATTTGCGTGGTCGAGATGTCGCTGTGACCGAGAAGCTCCTGAATCACCCGAAGATCTGCCCCGCCCTCAAGCAAGTGGGTGGCAAATGAATGTCGGAGCAAATGAGGATACATGTTCTGCTCGATGCCGGCACGCGTGGCGCGCTGCTT
>JBEEOX010000072.1:0-7541 GCA_041191425.1 Verrucomicrobiota bacterium
GTGCGAAGACCGAGTTCGTTGGCGGCACGAAAAATGCGAATCGCAATTTCCCCGCGATTGGCGGCCATCAGCTTTCCCGGACGGGTTGAAGAAATGGGCATGACAGAGATTCTTTAATCACCAATCGTCCGGCAGTGAAGAGAAATCCTGCACGAGCGATAAGCAAGATGCCGCAATGCGACGCCCTCACATGCTGGGGAGCTGGACCAGCTTGCTGTACTGGTAGGAATGCTTGGCGAGAAACTCCGCCTGTTGGGTGCTCGTGAGATTGCGCCGCCTCAATTGATCAATCCCTGAGTCGGACAACACGGTGATGGAAACATCCATGGCCTTGACGCGCCCTGATGGAACCAAGTCAGACAATGTGCCCGTGTAATCGGTATCGATGTTGTTCCCAAAGATCCGGAATTTCTTTGTGTCGGCACCCAAGGTCACCGGAATGGTGGATGTAATCGTTGGAGTTTTTGTCGTGTCGACCACCTCCACATGGAAGGTGACAGTGAACTGGTAAATGTTCTCGCAGACGAAGTTGACGGGGTCCTCGATTTTTTCAGTCAGGCCATCCAACGCATCCGTCAAATCCTCCTGCCCAAGCAACTTTTCAAATGTTTTGTCAGGATTCACTAGCTGACGGTTGAGCACAAAGGTTTCAAAGTTCGAGCTGCCGGCAAGGGTCAAAGGATCCTTGTAATCGAGTTTGTAGGCGACGCATGAAACATCGCCGCCAAGGTCGGTAGCCGTGCCGATTTTTCCATCGTATCGATCGGTCGCCGCGGTGAAGAAAATCAATTTGGACGCGTTCGTGCTTTCGAGCGAGCCACCTGGAAGCTGATCTTCAGTCGTTGCCGAAAGCCACTCATTGGGATTGCCACTGCGAACCACCAGCGCCTCGAAATCACGCGCCATGGCGTCCACCATCGACTTTGCCTGACGCGACGCACGCAACTCCGAGCGACTGCGATTCCATGTGTCCATGGCAATCGATGTCACGGACACAAGGACCGAGACGATGATGGTGGTGATAGCCATGGCCACCATCAGCTCCATCAGGGTAAAGCCGCGCTTGGTCGAGAATGGCCGAAGATTGTTCATGACAGGATTCCGATGGCTGACTCAACGACGCACCGCCAGGTTGCGGCTAAAAACCGGGGTTTTAACTTTGCTAAATCTTTTGGCGAACTCGGGGCCTGAGAAAAATCCTTTTGCGTTGGTGGGCATTTGATAAAAGTCGGCGGCAAATGCGATGACCGCTTCGGCGTAGACATCTGAAGAAGCGGAGGCCGATCCGTCTTTTGGATTCTTGATTTGGCCAGGTGTGCCCAGCACCAGTTCATTGTTGTTGAAGATCAGCTGCGTGCATTTGACGAGGTACACAGGTCCCTCAACAGCGGCCAAATCCTCAAGAAAAGCGGTATCGTCCTTCCTTCGGGCCATGGGCACGACTAGGAAATCTTTACCGGGCGATTTGCTTTCCACCGATGGCTCGGGTTCCAAAGTGCCGTCCGGTCGTCTTTCACCGGATAATTTGCCACGATACTGATAAACCAAAATCGCCGTTTCCGCCGCATCGGATTCCTCGATCAGTTTGTAAGCCTTGCCGAATCCTGTTTTAAATTCGGTAGTTTGCTCTTCGCCTCGCAGCGTGACCAATTCCTGTTCCAAAGCAGAAGTGAGGCGGTCGGCCTGCTGGGTGCTGATCGTTTTGCGGATGCCATCAGCGGCCGGCGTGAAGACGATGATAAAACCAGTGAGCAGAACGGCGAGCACGCCGATGGCAATCACGGTCTCGATGAGTGTGAAGCCGCGGCGCTGATTGGATGAAAAAGCTTTCATGAAAAATCAGAATTCGGAGCCTGGGTTCAATTTATCAATGCCGTTGCCGATTTGCTCCGGGCTGCGGAAGGTCGAAGTACTGCCGTTGCGCCAGACCACAAAGCCACCGAAATCCGACTTGCCAGCAGAGGTCACGCGCGGTTTGTCCATAGGCTTGTTCACCCCTCTTGATCCGGTGCCAATGACAAAGCCCGCGCCGGGAGTGGTGCAAATACCCTCGCCATTGAATTCGTAATAAAAGTATTCGCCCTCATAAGCGGCCTTGCCCGTGTAATTCATTTCCTCAAGCGTGCCATCGAAGTCCGTCTGATTCTTTTTGCTGTATTCCTGGCTGAAATAAGTCTGGTCCGGCAGCGTGGCACCTCTGCTCGAAAGAACCCAGCTTTCGGGGGATTTTTCCAAGCCGGTGGCGGGATCGATTTCCGCCGATACCACCACGATGCGTCGCAAATTGTCCGCAGGGTTATTTTTTAGGTCCCTAGCCACCAGTACCCGCGCACGGGTCCGCTTGCCCAGAGCCAGCGAACGAGCCTCGTCGAACAAGGCCTCGGCCGATGCGACCCCGCTGGTCACCCCCTTGCCCCCGATGCCGCCCAAGCCGATGGCGCCGGCGGTCATCAAGATCGACATGATGGCGATCACCACCAGCAACTCAACCAAGGTGAATGCCGGGGCGTGCCGCCGTAAACTAGGAATCATATCAACCACGCGCATAGGTTTGGCATCTGGTTTGGAAAAGGTGCTAGAGCCCAAGACCCGAAGCAAGCGAAAATGTCAATACATCGCGGATACTCCCAAGTGCCGAAATGTCCACGCCATGGGGCAATGAACACTAGTCTGCGGCGCCCAAATTCGGCAGTGACGCAAAGCGATTCGGGCGAAATTTCAAAAAAATCCCCCTTCCGCTGACTCAATTTTCTTGCAATCGGCGTTGCGGGCTCCTTTCATCCGCCCCCCAACCAAGCAAGGACGACCTGGCCACGGCTGGATCCATCCCCTACGAATATGAGCACACAACAAATCAATCCCAAGGATTACCAACTCCACGAAGGCGACACCGGCAGCGCACCTTATCAGGTGGCACTCCTCACCCAGCGCATTCAACACCTCACCGAGCACCTCAACGCGAACAAGAAGGATTTCTCGTCCCGCCGCGGCCTTCTGACGATGGTCTCGCGCCGCCGCAAGCTGCTCGACTTCATCAAAAACGGCTCCGAGGAAAAATACCAGCAGGTCATTCAAGGCCTCGGACTCCGCCACTGATCCTCTCCGCACGGCAGCCATGGGAATCCACCCGTGGCTGTCGCGCAAAGCGGCCCACGCATCACGAAGCCAGGTGGCTTCTTGCGGGCCGCGTGATCAACCCCGCGCCACGCAAGTTTCCATTGCGCCAACCCGGAGCGATCACAACCCCACGAATGCCCGCACGGCAATCCCGCCGTTCGGGTGGTACGCACTGAAAGAAGAACAATAGAAGAAAAGAAAGAAATGAACATCCATACACTCACGGCCGATGTCGGAACCAATCCGATGACGATCGAAACCGGCAAACTTGCCAAACTCGCCGACGGTGCCGTCACCGTCCGCTGCGGTGACACCATCATCCTCGTCACCGCTGTTTCCGCCACCAAGGTGAAGCCCGGCCAAACCTGGTTCCCGCTTTCCGTGGAATACAAAGAAAAGGCCTCCGCCGCCGGCGTTTTCCCCGGTGGTTACTTCAAGCGCGAAGGCCGCCCGACCGAAAAGGAAATCCTCACCTGCCGCATGACGGACCGCCCGCTGCGTCCGCTGTTCCCGAAGGGTTATTTCTACGACACGCAGATCATCGCCATCCTGCTCAGCGCCGATGGTGAAAACGATGCCGACGTGCTCTCGATGAACGGCGCATCCGCCGCTCTCTGCCTCTCCGACATCCCCTTCGCCGGCCCGATCGGCGCGGTGCGCGTCGGCCGCGTCGACGGACAATTCGTGATCAACCCGACCCACGATCAACGCGAAAACAGCGACCTCGACCTGATTTATGTCGGCAACAAAACCGATGTCATCATGATCGAAGGTCAGGCCGATGAACTTCCGGAAGCGGAGTTTGTCCAAGCCCTCCACCACGCGCAGGCGGCGGTCCAAAAGATCATCGCCGTGCAAGAGGAACTCGTGAAACTCGCCGGCAAGGCAAAGCGCGAATTTACACCGGTGCTCGCCAAAGAAAACCTCCTCGAGATCGCTTACGAAATCGCCGGCGATCGCATCGAGTCGGCCATCTACGCGCCATCGAAGACCGAGCGCGCGAAGAAGGTCGGCGCCCTGCGCGATGAAGTCGAAGCCGCCATCAAGGAGCGCGCTCCGGAAGCCACCGACTTCGATGTCGAGCAAGCTTTCGAATACCTGCAGAAGAAAGCATTCCGCATCTCGATCATGCAAAAAGGCGTGCGTGCCGACGGTCGCAAGATCGGCGACCTCCGCCCACTCTACGCGGAAAACAGCCCGCTGCCACGCGTCCACGGCTCGGCCATTTTCGCCCGCGGCGAAACGCAAGCGCTGGCCATCGCCACGCTCGCACCCGCAGACGAAAAGCAGTTCATGGATAACTACGCGGGCGGCGAAACCGAGAAGCGTTTCATCCTCCACTACAACTTCCCGCCCTTCTCGGTTGGCGAAACCGGCCGCATGGGTGGACTCAACCGCCGCGAGATCGGCCACGGGGCCCTCGCCGAACGCTCGATCGAACCAGTGATCCCTGCCGTTGAGGATTTCCCCTACGCGATCCGCGTTTCGTCGGAAGTCACCGAGTCGAACGGCTCAACCTCGATGGCCACCGTTTGCTCGGGCACGATGTCGCTGCTCAGCGCCGGTGTCCCGCTCATTCGCCCCGTCGCCGGCATCTCCGTCGGCCTCGTGACCGAATGGAACGACGATGACACGATGAAGGAGCACAAGTGCCTTCTCGACATCATCGGCTCCGAGGACTTCTACGGCGACATGGACTTCAAACTCTGCGGCACCAGCCAAGGCGTCACCGGTTACCAGCTCGACCTCAAGCTCCCCGGTCTGCCGCTCTCGATCCTCGAGGAAGCGATCACCATCGCCAAGAACGCCCGCGGCACCATCCTCGACAAGATGGCCGAAGCAATCTCCGCACCTGCTGAGCTGAGCCCGCACGCCCCGCGCATAGTGTCCCTCAAGATTCCCGCCGATCGCATCGGCGAGCTGATTGGACCCGGCGGCAAAAACATCAAGGGCATCCAGGCCGAGTCGGGCGCCGAGATCAACATCGAGGACGATGGCACCGTGCACATCTACGCTTCCAAGCAGCAAGGTCTCGACCGCGCCAAGGAAATGATCGATCGCATGTTCCAAGAAATCGAAGTCGGCAAGGTCTACACCGGCAAGGTGGTTTCGATCACCGCGTTCGGCGCCTTCATGGAAGTGCTGCCCGGCAAGGACGGACTCATCCACGTTTCCGAACTCGCCGAAGGTCGCACCGAAAAGGTCGAGGATGTCGTCAAGAAAGGCGATGTCGTCACCGCCAAGTGCCTCGGCGTCGATGAGAAAGGCCGCGTGAAAATGTCACGCCGTGCCTGGCTCCGCGATCAAGCCGCCGCCAACGCGGAACCTGCTGGCGTTGCTGAGTAATCAGCGCCACCAATAAAGCATTCAATCAAACCGGCGTCCCCACAAAGGGCGCCGGTTTTTTGTTTCAGCCTTTTACATCAACCTCGCGCCAGCCTCGGCGAGCTCCGATCGCTCGCCGCGGTTGAGCGCGACATGCGCTACAAAATCCTGACCCTTGAGTCGGTTGCGTGTGTAGACGAGTCCGTTGCTGCGGCTGTCGACATAGGGATTATCGATCTGCGCCGGATCGCCCACGAGCACGAGTTTTGAATCACGCGACATGCGCGTAACGATGGTCTTGGCCTCCTGCGGCGTGAGTTGCTGCGCTTCGTCGAGGATGAAGAAACGATTCGGAATCGAGCGACCGCGAATGTAGCAGAGCGCTTCGATTTCCAGAATGCCCTGCTCCATGAGAATTTCGTAAGGCTTCTTCACAGTCGCCGGATTAGGATTCGCATTGGCCTTTTGCTGCTTGCGACGCGGACCGAGCGGCGCAGTCGGACGCATGAGAAGATCGAGCGCATCATGAATCGGCTGCAGCCACGGACGCATTTTTTCATCGAGAGAGCCAGGGAGGAAACCGAGTTGCTCGCCCATCGATACCACAGGACGGCTGACCGTGATGCCGTTGTAGCGGCGGTTGAACATTTCGTGAAGTCCAGCTGCAACCGCGACCAACGTCTTGCCCGTTCCCGCGTGACCGTAGCAAGTCACGAGTGAAATTTCGGGATTGAGCAAGGCATCGATGAGACAACGCTGACCGAGGTTGAGCGGCTTGAGCGACTGACCATCGGGGATCTTGAGCGCCTCAGGGAAATTGAGTCGCACGAAACGCCCGTCGGCCACGCGGCGCGCAGGCATGGTTTGCTTTTCGCAAACACTCAACAGCACATACTCGTTGACGACCACACCTGCGCAACGCTCCTCATCGAGCAGAATTTCGCCCGCGCTTGCGAAACGCTGAAGCTCATTGGGGTCGACCTCAATACGATGAACCTCGTAGTTCGAGACTTCGCGCACATCGACCTTGTCGTTGAGATAGTCTTGACACTCGATGCCGACCGCACGGGCCTTGAGTTGCATGTTGATGTCCTTGGTGACGAGCACCACCGGCGCCGAGTTGTGCTGCATCAGCAAAAGACAGGCAGCAAGGATGCGGTGATCCACGCGCTCGCGGTCGGGAAAGATGCGGTGAAACAGGTTGAGCTGCTCGGAGTTTTTCGGGCAGATCGCCGGATCATAAATCACCATGCGTACCGTGCCGCCGAAAGGTGTGGCCACGCCGCGCGTGACTTTTTCCGAGCAGGAAAACATCTCGGTGAGCCGACGATGCACGCGGCGCGCGTTGGCACCGCGCTCGGTTTGTTCGCTCTTGAACTTGTCGAGCTCGGCCAACACATCCACCGGAATGCACAGGTGGTTTTCCTTGAAGCGCTCGAGCGATGCCGGATCGTGCAGCAGCACATTGGTATCGAGCACATAGTTTTTGACGATCTGTGACGGCGCAGTGAGGCCAAAGTCTTCGGCTCGGGAAAGTTTGGACGAATGGCGGCGCGGTTTTTTAAGGCGGTCGGGCGCGGAGCTTTCTTCAAACAAGGCGCACTGTGATTCTTCTTCGGCTTGATGGATCATGGATGGGAAAATGAGGGGAAATAAACTCGGGTGAAGCGCGGCGCGGCGACGAAAAGCCCGCAGACAGCATGCGTGGTGCCAAGACGACCGATCAAACTTCCACCCGTTTTAATCAAGATAACATGACTATCGACATATCCATGAAAATGACAATGGGAATCTTGGCGATGGCCTGCCAATTTCCGAACTTTGATGAAGCTCCATTTCCTCCACGCGTGTCGGCTTGACGCCCCGCTGGTGGCGCGGCATTTTTCGCGGCAAATGAACTTCCTAAAGCCTGTTTTCACATCAATCGCACCAGGGGTTTTGGCGGCGATCGCCTTGAGCTCTTGTGGCCCTTCGGGTCCGGCTCGATCCGGCTACATGGCGGGGATCGGCCCGATCAAAAAGCAGGCCACCAACGGACCGCACCACCCGCCTCCCGCCATTCCTGACAATGTTTCCTACTGGGACGGCGATGGAGTCCC
>JBEEOX010000073.1:0-7541 GCA_041191425.1 Verrucomicrobiota bacterium
ATCGCAGGATGGACGCACTTGGAAGATCACCGCGTTCATTTTTAGCGCCGCGAGTTTATCGAGCATGCTGCGCAGCTCGGCTTGCTGGGTGCCGGCGCTTGAGCCCTCGCTCGGCCAGTCGAGGTTATGCACGGTGGCGATCCATGCGCCGCGAAATTCGCGGGTCAGTTGCGGTGGACGATCATTGATCGGCGCATATGTCTGGCCACTGGCGCTGCAGGCGATGGTGAGAAACAAAAAGATCGAGCGAATCATGCCGGTCATAATGCCCATGAATGGCTAGCATTGCAACTTCAAGAGCGGCCATATCAGCATCACTCGCGCCAGCGCTTGGTGAGGTCGCCATAGGCGTCGATGCGGCGGTCGCGGAAGAAGGGCCAGATGCGGCGGAAGTCTTCGACCGCATCGAAGTCGAGGTTGTGGCAGAGAATTTCCTCATGTTCGGTCGATGCCTTGGCGACGATTTCGCCGTAGGGGTTGGCGATGAACGAGCGGCCCCAGAACTCAGTGTTGTCCTCTGTGCCGGTGCGATTGACCGCCGCTAGGTAGCAGCCGTTGGCGACTGCGTGACCGCGTTGCACGGTTTCCCATGCGCAGTGTTGCGCGTCGCCAAGGGTTGGTTTTTCCTCTGGCAACCAACCGATGGCGGTCGGGTAAATGAGCATTTGTGCGCCGCCGAGTGCCATGAGCCTCGCGGCTTCGGGATACCATTGATCCCAACAAATCAGGACGCCGAGTTTGCCGAATTTTGTTTTCCACACCGGCCAGTTGCTGTCGCCAGGCGTGAAGTAAAATTTCTCCTCGAAGGCCGGGTCCTGCGGAATGTGCGACTTGCGATAGAGCCCGAGCAACGAGCCATCGGCATCATGGATCGCCGCCGTGTTGTGATAGAGTCCAGGTCCGCGATGTTCGAAGAGCGAGGAGACTAGCACAATGCCAAGCTCGCCCGCCAATTTGCCGAGGCGATCGGTGACCGGACCCGGCAGGGGGTCGGCGAGATCAAATAGCGCTGGATCCTCGATCGTGCAAAAATACGGCGTGAGAAAAAGTTCCTGCGTCACCACGATGTTCGCGCCATCCGCCGCAGCCTGGCGGATGAGCTTCTCATGGTGATCAAAGGACTCGGCCTTTGACGCGAAAGTTTTCGACTGAAGCAATGCGATGCGTGGCATGGGGGTGGGGGAAATTATTTCGGCAGGATTTTCACCTGCAGCGCCTTGTCGCGCGCCAGATGTTTTTTGGCGAGGGCGTTGATTTCTTCGAGGGTGATCGAGCGGTAGTCGGCTTCGCGATTGCGCGCGAGGTCGAGGCGTTTTGGATCGCTTTGCGACTGACTCATCACGGTGCTGAGCCAGTAGTTGTTGTCGCGCAATGACTTGTCGAGCATGCCAAGCATGGGCTTGAGCGCGCGGTCGAGCTCGTCGGCGGTGGCGCCATTTTGCGCAAGGTCATTGGCGAGTTCGCGCATGTTCTCGAGCAGCTTTTCAAGGTCCTCGGGCGTGCCCACGCTTTGCGCGGCGATGTATCCCATGTCGTCGAGCGCGTCGGATCCATCAGCGCCGGCATTCGGGCTGTATGAGGCGCCGAGCTTCTCGCGAATTTCCTCGCGCAGGCGGTCCTCGAGGATCGAGGCGAGAATATTGAGTCGGCGAAATTCAGCCTGATTCCCGCGCAGGCCTTTGGTTTTCCAGATGGCGATGGCGATGGCCTGCGGAATTTTCGTATCGTAGGTGAAGGTCTTGGTGGTGGGGGCTTTTGGAAAATTGATGTCGCGCAGTTCGTCGATGTCATCGGGCAATGAACCGCGTCGTGATAAGGCACCGAAGGTGTTGAGCAACTCGGGGATGATTTTCTCTTGGTTGAAATCGCCGATGATACTGAGTTCGATCGGGCCTTTGGAAAGTTCGCGAGCGAGCCATTTTTTCGCATGGCTGATCTCGTAGGATGAAAGCTTGTCGGCGCTCGCCACGGCAAAGCGCGAGTCGTTGCCATGCAACCAGGCATTCATTTCCATCTGTGGTCCCGCAGGCGTGTGCTTGATCTGCTGTTGCAGCATTGGGATGCCTTTGCGGAATTGCCACAAGGCTTCCTCTCGGTAGCCCGGATCGGTGATCGAGGCACACATCAGCTGCAACTGCGTGATAAAATCCGCAGGAGTGGTCGAGCCGCTGATGACAATCGCGTCCTCTTCGATGGTCATGGTCGATTCGACATTCATGCCCGCGAGGATTTGTCGCAATTCGTCATTCGAGTACTTGCCGAGTCCGCCGCCTCCGAAGACCGCTTGCGCAAACGAATCGAGCATCGGCATGCGTCGGGGCTGACCCAGCTTGCCGCTGCCGATGCGTGCGAGCAGGCTGATCTTGCCCTTTTCGAATTCGCTGCGCTTGAGGTTCACGCGCACATTGTTCGATAGCACCAGCTGGGTGATTCCGAGATCGGTGACTTCCTTTTGCGATTCGATTTTTCCGGCTTTGCCGAAATCGGCGTAATCAAAAATGCGAATCGCGCGTGAGATTGGTGCTTCAACCTCGACGCTCTTGGAGGCATTGAAAATTTTTGCGAGATCTTCCTCCCCGTTGGATGGTGGCTCCTTGGTGGTGAGGACCAAGTGATGCCCCGACGATTGCCAAAATTTCTTGAACGCCTCGTGGCAAACAGCGGTGTTGATCGTCTCGAGTCCGCGTTGCGCGATGGCGAGATCGGTCTCGGGATCGGAAAATACCGATTGATCGTTGATCGTCTGAGCGAGCACAGTGGCGATGCCATCCGACTTGCGGGTGGCCTTCTGCTTCACCTGTTGCTCGTAACGGTTGAGCAGATTTGATTTTGCTTCGGCTAGTTCCGATTCGGAAAATCCGTGTTCCACCGCACGGCGAAATTCGCGCTCAAGTATCGGCACTACCTCGCGCCAGCGGTCGTCGGCGACCGTGATGTCGATCGAGCCAAACTCGATGTGATTGAAGAAAATTTCATCGATTGCCGAACCCTCGGCGATCGGCGAATTTTTCTCCTTCGACAGTCGCTCTAGGCGGCGGCTGATGATCGCATGGGCGATATCAAGCGGCATCTTTTCGATGCGGTTGGCCGCGGTGTCGGGCTTGTCTGTGTAGTTTCCGACGAGCGTGAGAGAGATCTCGGTGGCATCGACCTCCTTGTCGCTGAAAACGGATGTCTTGAGTCCCTCAAAGGGTTTGATGCGGCCAAGGTCGGGATCAGCACCCGCATTTTTCGGATTCTGCATCGATGCAAATGCCGATTCGATCCGTGCTTGGATTTTATCAGGTTTCACATCGCCAACGACGATGAAGGTCATGCGGTTCGGCGTGTAGTAACGCGTGTAGAGATCGGTGAATCTCTCTCGCGTGGCCTTGCGAATGACCTCTTCTTCGCCAATCGGAAAACGTCGCGACACGAGAGAGTCGGGAAGCAGTTTGGAAAACTGCTGCTGCATGAGGCGGTAGCCGACTGAGTCGCGACTTACTTTTTCCGCAAGGATTACGCCGCGCTCCTTGTCGATTTCGCCGGCATCAAGCAGCGCGCCGTCTCCGAAGTCCCGCATCACGGTAAAGGCGAGATCCATCGTTTGCTCCGACATGTCGGGCAGATCGAGCATGTAAACGGTTTCGTCGAACGAGGTGTAGGCATTCGCATGCGCACCGAAGGCAATGCCGAGGCGTTGCATGCGTGGGACGAGCTCGGCGGCCGTGTGATGCTTCGTGCCGTTGAAGACCATGTGCTCGAGGAAATGGGCGAGCCCGCGTTGATCATCGGCTTCCATCAAGGAGCCCGCCGCGATGTGAAGTCGAAGTGATATGCGACTCGGTGGTTCGCTGTTCGGGTAGATCAGATAGCGCATCCCGTTGGGCAGTTGACCGAAAACCGTCTTCGAGTCGGGCGCGATGTCCGACGACTTATGCGGCCACGACTTGGCTTTTGGCACCTCGCCGGTGGCCACACCCGCTGGGCCCGACATGCTTGCGGTTGCATTATTGTGCGGGGTGGCGGAGCTTGATTTCGATTCGGGCCCCGACCTCAGCGAGAGAAATGCCGCGGTGGCGGCAAGGATCAGGACCAGGATTAAAGGGGTAGCGCGTTGCATGGGAAAAGGTTGTTGGACCCGATGGGGGCTTGGCAACGATCAAAGCGCCGTAAAGACGCCAAATGGTCGGCATTTTTCGCAAAATCGCGCCACTAGGCCGCAACCGCATCAAACAGGCTTGCATTCCCGCCACTGAAGTGTTGACTTCCCGCCCCGGCCGCAAGGCCAACAACAGTGCGCGCGTGGCGGAATTGGTAGACGCGCTAGATTCAGGTTCTAGTGGGGGCAACCCCGTGAAGGTTCGAGTCCTTTCGCGCGCACCATCTTTATTTTCAAGTGGTTATGAAGGCGTGGTGAATTAAATTTTCCAGCTTGGAAATTTTAGGTGTGCCCAATGAGTGCCCAATTCTGCGAAAAGTCTAGGCACACATGCCCTCTGAGCTCTTCACCCTGATATCCATTCATGGGTGCCTTTGAGATGGCTTTCTGCCCCCCAGTTGAAGACATCACCTCAGCCACAGTACATGCGCGCCTGGGTTCTGACCGTCGGGTGTGACTCTACCGCCGTGTCGCTCAGCGTGCTTCTGAAGAGCGTGCAGGATATGCGGTCTGATTCTTGAGACGCCATTCTTGCTTCCATAGCCGTGGATGACTTTGAGCGAGGCATGGCTGTGCCACAGGCATTCGCTCACCGCGGCCTCCAATTTTTTCAAAGCCGTTTCCACCGTTTCACCCGCATGCGCGAGATCCACCTGCAGTGGTTTGCGAGCCTTGGCGCGGATCAGATCCTCGTCGCACTTCGGGCAGGTGCGTGGGAGGTTCCGACCATCGATTGGAAATCCGCAGTTGGGGCAGTTCATGGCAATGAGCAAAGGACATGAACGAATATGGATAAATAAGCTTTTTCTGAAAAAGTGCCACGTCAACCTGTAAGCAACGGAAATTGGTCATTAGGGCACGCCGTTTCATTGACTCTTTGCTTTCAAGCTGAACTTGGCCCCGACTGTTTAAGGATGCGCGCCGGGTGGTAAGTTAACTTCGCAGAAGGTCATCGTCTGGCAATATGACTTGTTGCTCGCAAATCAGCCGCTGAACTTTTCCAACAATCCGAGCATTCGATCGTTTCGTTGTGCGACGATGTCCTTGACCGTTTTGTTTCTCAATGAGGGGAGCGCTTCGCGGTCATGGATGGCTTCGAGGATCTTGCTGCAAATCTCGCCGATTCTTTCTCGAACCATCGGCCAACCAAGTTTTACCTGGCCACAAAGCTGTTTGAAATGCTCGGGTGAAACTTCCGTCAGCGACGAAGCACTACCAATCTTCATTGAGAGCGCACTTGAGAGCTCTGGCCAGACCATCGTGCAAACCTGATCGTAGAGGGGTGCCATCCTGCGGGTGTTCATGGCGTAAAGAAACGAATGGTTTTTTGCGTGAGCATCCGCATTGCCCGTCACCACCGCGAAGATCACCGCATCCAGCATGTGCCGAATATCCAGCACCGGCGTGGTGGACCAATCGCGGATCAGTTGAAAGCACTCTCGCAATGATGGGCCGCCCTCCTGCTGATATTTGCGCGACGATGGATAGCCCAAAGCCTGGCAAAAATCCTCTTGATGCAGGCGTTTGGTGGCTATGCCCGATGAGTCCTGCACACGATCGTATCGTTTCGCGATCAGGCACGGCACGCTGCCAATGTTCTCTGCCCATACCTCGGCGGCATCCAATCCGATGCGGCGAGCAAGTGCCATGCACCAAGCCTCATTTTCGCTGAGTCCTCGAAAACGCACAGGCTCGGGTTTGATGATGTGTGTGCTTGGGGTGTCACCCAATGGTAAGCCAAATTGGTGGGTGCCATCCGCTTTGGTATCGATCACCACCGGCAGTTTGACCTGAGCCCCGGCGAGCGAGAGTCGCAATCCCTTTTCACCAGCAAGCAGCGGCCGTTGCGGCAAGAGCGTCATGATTTCAGCCGCATCCGCTTCGTTCAGCCAGCGCACATCGGCATTCGATCGAGTTTCATTCACCAGCTCCTCGGGCACGAGTGAAATGGCTCCGGCGCATTCACCACCGATTCGTTCCAGCATCGCAAAGTCGTTGTTCGCGCTGATGCCAAGATTCCTCGCAACCTGGTCCCGCGCCTCGGCCTCCGGGAGCAGGCCACCGAAGAAGAAACTCGCCCGTTGCCCATCAAAGGCCGCGGGTTGCAGCGGCAACTGCCTCGACAGGGGATAAGCATCCGCATGGTTCAACCAGTCGGCGTCATAGCGAAAGGTCACTTGCCCTGCGACATCCTCAAGCACGCCAACCCGCTTCCCGTGCAAATGAACAATCAGAGGTTTCATGGTTCGCGGATCTCCAAGTTTAATCCCAGCGCTCGCACAATATCCATGGCCTTGCCCAGTTGGCAGGTCGACTTGCCCTTTTCCAAATCGATGATAAATCGCAGCCCGGTCCCGGAGGTCATGGCCAAATCCTTCTGGGTCACTTTCAAGCGGCGTCTCTGCTGGCGTATCGCCTGACCAAGGCTTTGTGGATCTCGAATCTTCATTGTTCCTGATCGGGAACATCCATTGTTTTTGTGAATCAATCAAGATAAAAGTTCCCGATCGTGAACATTGTATTGATTTTTTGCCGATGGAATAAAATAATGCGCGATCGGGAATATTTTTTAGATGATGGGTAGAAATCGGATTGAGGCTGTAGGGCACTAGTTAAGTGGCTGTTGGGGGAGAGGAGGAGGGGGCGTCGAACGCCGAACATTCAGCATCGAAGGGATTTGAAAAAAGCGGGTTCATCGGCTTATAGAACTTGGGGCAGGATGCCCCGAGGACGGTCTGGTGCAAGATGCTCCAGCTACGGTGAAAAGCTGGCCTCGGCGAGGCCGCGCTACCGGGCATATAATTAACCAATCCGAAATATTTTTCTGGAGGTGTCAGCAAAATGATGCTAGATGATGGCCGTTTTTAAGAATCCCACTGACGATCATGCCTTACACCAGCGAGCATACCCATCACATCCGAGTCCGGTCGACACAGCTTGAGATGCCCTCGGCGGCGGCGGGTGGGCGTGGATCGGAGGAATACGACCGCCGTTTGCGCGACACTCAGGAGGAGTTGGAGCGCATCCAGCAGCAGCGCGAGGAGCTGGAGCGCGAGCGTCAGGAGCTTGAGGAGCTGACCAACCGCAAGCGGATGTTTGTGTCGCAGCAGATCGAGTTGACCGAGCGTCTGACTTCGGCGCTGACACTGATCGATCGCGAGTTGTATCAGATGCGCCAAGAGGCCGAGGATCTTGAGCAGTGCCGCGTGTGCTTTGCGGATCATCTTGAGAAGGTCCAGAAGATCAACCCCGACAACTGGACGCGCGAGAACCTTTCCGAAAAACTCGAGAAGGCTGGCATGGCGATCGACATTGCGGCGGATGAGTATGATCAGGCCGCTTCGCATTTCGAAGGCACGCGTGCCGGAGCGATCTTTGGTCGCGCGTCGAAGAAGTCGCG
>JBEEOX010000074.1:0-7443 GCA_041191425.1 Verrucomicrobiota bacterium
TTGAGGCGTTTTTCGAAAAGTCCGTCGAGGTCGTAGACATACGCGATGCCGCCGGACATGCCTGCGGCGAAGTTGCGTCCGGTCGCGCCGAGAACGATCACTTGTCCACCCGTCATGTATTCGCAGCCGTGGTCGCCTACGCCTTCGACAACAGTTTTGACACCCGAGTTGCGGACACAGAAGCGTTCGCCGGCGATGCCATTGATGTAGGCTTCGCCTGAAGTCGCGCCATAGAATGCGACATTGCCGATGAGGATGTTGTCTTCGGGTGCGAAGAGCGAACCGCGGGTCGGGTAGATCGCGATCTTCGCGCCGGAGAGGCCTTTGCCGACATAGTCGTTGGCGTCGCCCTCAAGGGTAAAGGTCATGCCCGGCGGGCAGAATGCCGCGAAAGACTGACCGGCGCTGCCGTTGAACTTCAGCTGGATCGTGTCTTCGGGAAGTCCTTTGCCGCCGTGTTTGCGGGTCACCTCGCTGCCGGTGATCGTGCCGACCACGCGGTTGATGTTGGTGATCGGGAGTTCCGCGCGGACTTTTTCGCCGCGTTCGATGGCAGGCTTGCAGAGCGCGAGCAGGTGGGTGTTGTCGAGGGCTTGCTTGAGCCCGTGGTCCTGCTCTTGCGAGCAGATGCCGAGGACCTCATCGCCGACATCCGGCTTGTGGAAGATCGTGGTAAGATCGACGCCGGCGGCCTTCCAGTGTTCGGATGCTTCGCGGGTGTCGAGGCATTCCACGTGACCGACCATTTCATTGATCGTGCGGAAGCCGAGCTCGGCCATGATTTCGCGCAGCTCCATTGCTATGAAGGTCATGAAATTGACCACATGCTCGGGTTTGCCGGCGAAGTTTTTGCGGAGTTTCGGATCTTGGGTGGCGACGCCGACTGGGCAGGTGTTTTTCTGGCAGACGCGCATCATCAGGCAGCCGACCGAGACAAGCGGTGCGGTGGCGAAGCCGTATTCCTCGGCGCCGAGGAGTGCAGCGATAGCGACGTCGCGGCCGGTTTTGAGCTGACCGTCGGTTTCGAGCACCACGCGGCTGCGCAGGTCGTTGAGGAGCAGGATCTGGTTCGTTTCGGCGAGGCCGAGTTCCCATGGCGCGCCGGCGTTGTAGATCGACGATGATGGCGAGGCGCCAGTGCCGCCGTCATGGCCGGAGATGAGGATCACGTCCGCGTGTGCCTTGGCGACACCTGCGGCGATCGTGCCGACACCGACCTCGGCGACCAGCTTCACATTGATGCGAGCGCGTGGATTGGAATTTTTCAAATCGTGGATCAACTCGGCGAGGTCCTCGATCGAGTAGATGTCGTGGTGAGGTGGTGGGGAAACCAGTCCGACGCCTGGCGTCGAGTGGCGGACCTTGGCGACCCATGGGTAGACCTTCGAGCCGGGGAGTTCGCCGCCTTCGCCGGGTTTTGCACCTTGCGAGATCTTGATTTGGATTTCGTCGGCATTGACGAGATATTCGCTGGTGACGCCGAAGCGGCCAGAGGCGACCTGCTTGATCGCCGAGCGTTTGCTGTCGCCGTTTGGCAGTGGCTTGAAGCGTTCCGGATCTTCACCACCTTCGCCGGTGTTGGATTTGCCGCCGATGCGGTTCATCGCGATCGCGAGGGTTTCGTGGGCCTCTTGCGAGATCGATCCGTAGGACATCGCACCCGTCTTGAAGCGCTTGGTGATCATTTCGATCGGTTCGACTTCTTCGATCGGCACGGGTAGGCGTTTGCCCTTGAACTTCATCAAGCCACGGAGCGTCGAGAGGTTCTCGCTCTGGTTGTTCACCTTCGCGGCGTATTGCTTGAAGACATCGTAGCTGCCGGTGCGCACCGCCTTTTGGAGGAGGTGAATCGTTTCCGGATTGAAGAGATGGTATTCGCCGTCTTTGCGCCATTGGTACATGCCGCCGGACTCGAGCGCGCGTTCTTCGGTTTCGATGTGGCGGTCGGGGAAAGCCTGACGATGGCGGATCAGGCACTCCTCGGCGACTTGTTCGATGTCGGATCCTTCGCAACGACTGGATGCGCCGGTGAAATACTTGTTCACCAGATCGGTGTTGAGGCCGATCGTTTCGAAAATTTGCGCACCGCGATACGAGGCGACCGTCGAGATGCCCATCTTGGCCATGGTCTTGACCACGCCCTTGATCGAGCCTTTGAGGAAATTGTAGACCGCCTTGTCGAAGTCGATGTCCATCATCTCGTCCTTGATCATCTGATGGATCGAGTCGAAGGCCATGTAGGGGTTGATCGCATCGGCGCCGAAGCCGATGAGCGTCGAGAAGTGGTGAACTTCGCGGGCTTCACCGGTTTCCAAGACGACGGAAACTTTCGTGCGAGTGCCCGAGCGAACGAGGTGGTGGTGGAGTCCGCCCATGACCAGCAGGGTGGGCATCGCTGCGTGGGTCGCGCTGAGATTGCGGTCGGAAACGATGAGGATGTTGAAGCCATCGGCGATCGCTTTGTCGGCTGCGGCGCAGAGTTCTTCGAAGCCTTTTTCAAGTCCTTTGCCTCCATCCTTGGCGACAAAGAGCGCGTCGAGTGTGGTCGCCTTGAAGCCGCTGAGCGAAACTTCGCGCAGTTGGGCGAGTTGCTTGTTGTCGATGAGCGGGTTGTCGAGGCGGATCAGGCGGCACGAGTGCGGGCCGGGATCGAGCAGATTGCCTTCCGAGCCGATGAAGGTCTCGGTCGCGGTGACGAGTTCTTCGCGGATGCAATCGAGCGCCGGGTTGGTGACCTGCGCAAAGATTTGCTTGAAGTACTGATAGAGGTGTTTCGGTTTGTCCGAAAGCACAGCGAGTGGAGTGTCGTTGCCCATCGATGCGATCGGTTGCACGCCACTGGTGGCGGTGGGTCCGAGCAGCATGCGAAGGTCCTCATAGGTGTAGCCAAAGGCCAGTTGACGCTCGAGCACGCGCTCGCTCTCGACAGTTTTCGGAGCTTTCGGTGCGGGGAGGTCCTTGAGGAAAACGCGGTTTTCATCGAGCCACTTCTTGTAGGGCTTGGCGGTGTAAACGCGCTTCTTCACTTCATCGTCGGGCACGATGCGTCCTTCGTCCATGTCGACGAGGAACATGCGTCCAGGTTGGAGTCGGCCTTTTTGCACGACCGTGAGCGGATCGAGATCGGGGATCACGCCGACTTCCGATGCCATGATGACGAGGTCATCTTGCGTGACGTAGTAACGGCTCGGGCGGAGTCCGTTGCGGTCGAGCACTGCACCGATTTGGCGTCCGTCGGAGAAAGTGATCGAGGCCGGGCCGTCCCATGGCTCCATCATGCAGGCGTGGAACTCGTAGAAGGCTTTTTTGTCCTCATCCATCATCGTGTGACGCTCCCAAGGTTCTGGGATCATCATCATCATCGCGTGGACGAGGTCATAGCCACCGAAGTGCATGAACTCGAGCGCGTTGTCGAAGCGTGCCGAGTCGGATCCGTCCTCAACGATCACAGGGAAGACACGCGAGATGTCGCCGTCGAAGAGATCGCTCTGGCAGAGGGCCTGACGCGCCTTCATGAAGTTCGCGTTGCCCATGACCGTGTTGATTTCGCCGTTGTGGGCGATGAAGCGGTTCGGGTGAGCGCGCGACCAACTTGGGAAGGTGTTGGTTGAGAAACGGGTGTGCATCAGCGCGAGCGCCGACTCGAAATCCGGGTCGTGAAGATCGGGGAAATACTCGGCAAGTTGGCAGGGCGTGAGCATGCCCTTGTAGACCATCGTGCGAGCCGAGAGGTTGGTGACGTAGTGGTAGTCACCGCCGGGGAACGAATTTGACTTATTGCCGTGAACGTCGCTGAACTTGTTCGGCATTTCGTTGTTGCGGATCCATGTGGCGACGCGTTTGCGGATCACATAGAGTTTGCGCTCAAAATCGATCGCGCTCGCGATGTCGTCGCTTTTCTCGATGAAGACCTGCTTGATAAGAGGTTCGTAGCGGCCGGATGTTTTGCCGAGGATCTCGCTGCGGGTTGGGACCGTGCGCCAGCCGATGAGTTTTTGACCTTCCTCGTGGATGACATGTTCGAACACCTGCATCGCGGCTTCGCGCTCGCTGGGTTCGGGTGAAATGAAAACAAGGCCCGAGCCGTAGGATCCTTCGGGCGGAAGCTCGATGCCCTTTTTAGCCATTTCCTTGCGAAGGAATTTGTCGGGCATCTGGACGAAAATACCGGCGCCGTCGCCCGTGGCTGGATCCGATCCGCTGGCACCGCGGTGGTCCATTTGCGCGTTCATCGTGAGCGTCTTGACGATAATGTCGTGCGAGCGCTTGCCCTTGAGGTGGGCGATGAATCCGACGCCGCAGGCATCCTTCTCTTGCGATGGGTGCCAAAGTCCTTGTGGTTGGGGCCAGCCAAGCGGGGATTTGTGCGGGACGGACATGGAGGTGGTGGTCTTGGGGTGGGGTTGAGGCTAGGTGGTTGAATTTTGCCGGTTTGGACGGCCGTTTTTGCCGCTGAATCAAGCGTTTGGCATGCCATTTGGGCGAGAAACAGCGTGCTGACGCGAGGCTGGGGGCGAAACGGCCGGAAATCTGTTGTTGCGGGGGGTGGATGTCAAGGCTGTGCGCGAGCGTTTGTTTGGTAAAATGAAATTCCCTGATCGCGTGGGCTTGGGTTGCGTGAAGTGGAGGATGCAGGTGGATTTTTTGATCTTTAGCAGCAGGATTGGTCGAGCGCCATGAACGCGGCTCCGGCACCGTTTTCGTCGACCAGAAATCGATCGCTTTCATCGCGGACTTGGGCATGGGATTTGAGAAAATTGGCGAAGCTCACTAGTTGGCTCTCGCTGGTCCACGGACGTGACCAGTCGCTCAAATCAGTAAAATTCACATCGGCTGTCAGATCGCGCTGGCCTGGGTGACGGTAAATTTCCGTGCCTTGGATCATTTGTTGAAAATGGTAAGCGCGCAGCGTGCCGGCGGGGCGGCGGTGGTAAATTTTTTGCGCGGTGTTGCCGTAATCAATCGTCAGCATACGGCCCGCTTTCCAAAACAGCATCCACTCGGCGAGCCACTGCTGGTAGGATTCGTGGATCTCGATCCACTGAGCGATGGGGTGGTCATGATGAAAGGATGAGGACGCTGGCAGGGTTGAGATTTTTTCAAGCGATTCGATGGGGTCACCATTTTTTCGCATCGTGAGCATCAATTCCTGCCATCCATCGGCGGTGTTTTGGAATCGGCGTACTGGAAACGCGTCGACAAGTTCGTTGGAAAAAATCACCGCGCGGCCATGGCAGGCTTTGAGTGCCTCGGCGGGTGAGCGGTGCCATTGTGCCTTGCGACCAAGGGTTTTGCGTTGGATCTGCGAGAGCGCTTCTGAGCTTTCGACGAGATGGAGATGAGTTTTCCAGCGGATCGACCAAGGGAGATTTTGAATCACGGCAGCGGCCAGAGTACCATTGCCCGGGCCGATCTCGATCAGATCGCGGCAATTCGTTTCCCGCATCGCCTTGCTGGCCCAACTTGCAATGGCACGGGCAGGCATCGACGAAATGACAGGCGCGGTGGTGAAGTCGCCGCAACGGCCGATGCCTTTGATGTTTTTCGCATAATAGCCATCATGCGGGTCGTGCAGTGCCCGGCGCATGAACTCCTCGAAGCGAATGGTGGTTTCCATGAAAAACAAACAGCCGCGGTCCCGAAGGAGCGCGGCTGTGGTGAAATCGGTTATGGTGGGAGGATCAAGCCTTGGCCGCGGTCCGCGCTTTGCGGATGATGCTGTTGACGGTTTCGGAGGGTTTAGCTCCGACCGAGAGCCATTTGTCGGCGCTGGTGAGATCGATGGTGAAGTTGGTGCCTTCCTTGAGCGGATCGTAAGTTCCGATTTGCTCAATGTAGCGTCCGTCGCGGCGCTTGCGGCTGTCGACGGCTACGATTTTGTAATAAGGGCGGTCTTTGGTGCCCTTGCGGTTGAGGCGGAGAGAAACGGCCATGGTCGGTTGCGGTTGCGATGCCCGGGAGCGGGCGGGCAGGGAACTTGCAGAGTTTGAGGGGGCTTGCCAAGCGGAATCTTGGCCGAATGTGGAAATTTTTGCAGGAATGGTGGCGAAATCAGCTAGTGGGAATGGCGGTTTCCTGGGTTTCGGCCTTGGCGATGAGGGTGGAAACGCGTTGCTCGAGGAGTTGAAGGATGTGGGGGTCGGTGACTTTTCCGCCCTGAGCGGTGGTAATGTAAAGGGTGTCCATCGCGACGCCTTTTTCCGTGCAGATGCGGGCGTGGGCGGTGTTGAGGCCGTAGTGGTTGATCGTGTGGAAAAGGTCGTGGAGGAGCCCGATGCGGTCGAGAGCTTGGATCTCGAGGGTGGTGCAAGTCGGGTGGAGTTCGTTGCTGAGGAATGCGCGTACGGGAACCGGGATGTCGTGGTCGGTGCGGTCCTTGAGGAAATTGGCGCGGCGGCGCAGGTAGCGTTCGGGTTCGTATTGGGTGGCGGCCAGGATGGTTTCGAAAGTTTCGAGAATGCGCTTTCGGGTGGCGGACGAGGTCAGCGCTTCGAAGTTGGTGGTGCAGACGCGAAAGATGTTCACGACGATGCCATCAGTGCGCGTGAAGAGGTCGGCCGACAAAATGTTGATTTGTTCCGAAGCAAGGGCGCAGCAGATTTTTTCGAGCAGAAGCGGACGATCGCGGGTTGCGAGCACGAGTTCCGAGTAACCTTGATCTGTGTGGTCGATCCACTTGATGCAAGAGGCGATGGCCGATGAAGATTCATCCTCGCGTTGGAGGAAATGACGCACGGTGCGGATCTGCGTGACGATGTCGGAGGCCTGACGAAAGTGGAATGCGGAGGCCGGCATGCGTTCGAAGTGGCGGTTCACATCGGGTTGGTAGTCATCGCGCATGAGGGCGCTCACTTCTTTGCGCAGCGCGAGGCGGTCTTCATCGAGTTTGCGCGAGTATTTTTCGCGGCCGTCTTCGAGGAAGTTGCGCGTGGCAGTGTGGAGCTGCAACATGAGGCTCTCTTTCCAACCAGTCCATGCGTCGGGCGATGTGCCGTTCGAGTCGGCGAAGGTGAAAAGGAAAAGTGCGTCGAGGTTCGAGGGATTTTTGACGATGGCAGCGAACTCAGCGATGACCTCGGGATCGTCGAGATTGCGGGTGGTGGCGAAGCGCCAGAAGGTCAGGTGGTTGTCCACCAAGAACATGATGAGCGAGCGTCGAGCGCCTTGAATTTGCAGGCGGTTGCAGAGTCGCGAGGCAAGCATGGCCGAGCCATCGATGTGTTCGCGCACATTTTCCGCGCGGCCGGTGTCGTGAAGGATGACGGCGAGGTAGAGCGCGTAGGGATCGGCGATTTCGTGAAACAGTCGGCGGTAGATCCGGTGCTGCGGTTTGTCTTCGGCGATGAGTTGGTCAAGTTGCTCGATGCAGCGAAGCGTGTGTTCGTCGGCTGTGTAGCGGTGGAAAAATTCGTGTTGGACGAGGCAGTCGAGCGCGCCGAATTC
>JBEEOX010000075.1:0-7431 GCA_041191425.1 Verrucomicrobiota bacterium
AAAATTCGAACTGCGCTCAAATGATGCATAAAATCACTCTCGCTGTTTGCATCAGCAGTTTGGCTTTTGCTGGTAGCCTTTTGAAGGCAGAGCCGATTTCCAATGGGGCCAAAAACGAACCGAAGCAACCACTTGATTTGTACCTGCTGATCGGCCAATCCAACATGGCGGGTCGAGCACCCTACGGCAAAAACGAATCGGCCGAAATCGAGAACTGCTACCTGCTCAATGGGAAAGATCAATGGGAGCCCGCAAAAAATCCCCTCAATCGTCACTCAACGATCAGAAAAGATCTCAAGTTCCAAAAGCTGGGACCCGGTTATGTTTTTTCGAAAACCATGCTCAAAAAAAATCAGGGCAACTCGATTGGATTGATCGTCAACGCCAGAGGCGGTTCATCGATCAACGATTGGAAAAAGGGGTCTCATTTTTACCGAGAAGCCTTAAGACGAACACAGGAAGCTCAAAAAACAGGAACGCTTCGAGGGGTTTTGTGGCATCAAGGAGAAAGCGATAGTGAAAGGCACGCTGCATATCTCGGCTTGCTCAAGCGCCTGATCAACGATCTGAGAAAGGATCTCAACATCGCCGACCTCCCTTTCATTGCTGGTCAGGTACACTACGATCCGGAGAAGAAACCGAACACCAAAGAGATCAACGAGCAAATCTCCAAGCTACCAACTGAGCTGCCATTCACTGGTTTTGTCAGCTCAGAAAATCTCACCACTCTCGACAACACGCATTTTGATGCGCGTTCGGTCAAAATTCTCGGTGATCGTTATGCCGATAAAATGCTGGAAGTGCAGGCACAGCTAAAAAGCGGTCAAACAAATCCGCCTGATAAAAATTAGCGGCATTCGACGAGACTGCGCGCCGTGTCGAAACCAAGAAACCCAAGCACATGCATATCTCCAAACGCACTCTCATCGAAGCGATCACTCGCCTCATCATCGCATTGACTTTCGTATCATTCGCGGAACCTTTGTTCGCAAGATCGCGACCCAACATCATCTGGATCATGGCCGATGATCTCGGTTACGGCGACTTGGGCTGTTACGGCTGCAAGGACATACCGACACCACACATCGACAGCATCGCAAGCAATGGCATCAAGTGCACCAATTTCTACGCCGCGGCCTCTTCATGCACGCCATCTCGCGCTAGCATTCTCAGCGGACGATACCCTGAAGCGGTTGGCATGACCAAGGTGCTGATGGGTAAAGGAGGAATGTCCTCCAGCGTTGTCACCCTTCCCGAAGTTCTTAAGTCATCGGGCTATGCCACGGGATTGATTGGCAAATGGCATCTCGGGTACACCGGCACATCGTTGCCAAACAACCAGGGATTCGACGATTTTTACGGTCACCGTGGCGGCAAGATTGATTTTTTCAATCACAAGGACGACGCGCAAAAAGAACGCGGCAACCCGATGGGCAAACATGATTTTTTCGAAAACGAACATGAGATTTTTCCACAAGGATACTCGACGGAACTCTTCACCAAGCGGGCGATCGGCTTTCTGGAACAACACAAGGACCAACCCTTCTTTTTGTTTCTCGCCTACAACGCGCCTCATTACGCGAGAAAAGGTGTGCTCCAGGCGCCAGAGCCCTATGTGCGTAAGTTTGCCAAAGACAAAAACAAGCCCACCATGCGCGAACTCTATGCGGCGATGGTGAGTTGCATGGATGACGGCGTGGGCGAAGTCCTTGCTTGCTTGAAAAGAAATGAGATGGAAAAAAACACCATCGTCATTTTTGTTTCCGACAATGGCGCGGATCCGGAGCATGGTGGATCAAACACTCCCCTCTCTGGTGGAAAAAAAAGCACGCGCGAGGGCGGGCTTCGTGTTCCGATGCTTGCGCAGTGGCCTGGACATCTGGTTTCCGGAACGACTTCGAAAGAGATTTTGCACATGATCGACTTCTTTCCGACGATGCTGTCGGTAGCGGGTGCAGAAAAACCACAGGGGCTCAAACTCGACGGATGCGATGCGCTGGAATGCCTCAAAGGTGTTTCAAAAATTCCAGAGCGGGCACTTCTCTTTGGTTCCCAGACCGTGCGCATGGGAAAGTGGAAACTATCGGATTCGAAGCTGTATGACCTCGATGAAGACCCGCAGGAAACGCGTGATCTTTCTGCGGAACAACCAGATGTTTTTACGAAACTGAATGCCTTGATCGATCGATAACTTGACCCTCGACATCGAAACGGATTCCCGCAGGCTTCGGTGTCTCCGTGAAGATCGATAGGCAAATATTGATACCCTCATTCGGCGTCGCCCGTTTTCCGGTGAGCGCGCGTGTGATGCTGACATTCGTGGTCGGAGCCTCAACGGCATTGGCTGCCGTACCACTGAAGGTCGATGTGAAACACAAACCGCGCGAGAAGGAATGGAGATCCATGGAAACGCGAACACTTGAGCATGCGGCGGGTTTCAGTCCGCGCAGCGATGTGATCAAACTCAGCAAGTATGGTGGCGATCTCTCGCAGAAGACCGAGGCCAAGGGGTTCTTTTACCCTAAAAAAATCCGAGACCGCTGGTGGTTGGTCGACCCCAAAGGCTACCGCTTCATCCATCTTGCGATTTGCTCGATCTTCCCTGCCATCAAGTCCGATGAGGCCAAGGAGGCTTTCCAGAAAAAGTTTGGTAGCAACGAAAAGTGGGCCGAGTTGACGACAGCCGAAATGCGAACCAACGGATTCAACGGCAGCGGGTCATGGTCCGATGATGAACTGCTAGGCAAGGCGACCCAACGCGTGGCCTATTGTCCCAACTGGAATTTCATGAGCTCCTACGGGAGAAATCGCGGCGGCATCTATCGCAAGCCTGGCCACACAGGCTACCCGAACGACGCGATTTTCGTCTTCGATCCCGAGTTTGAAACATTCGCGATGGAGCACGCGAAAAAATTGGCGGCGACCAAAGACGATCCTTGGCTCCTGGGGCACTTCTCCGACAATGAGATGCCGCTGCGCGACGAGTGCCTCGAAAATTTCCTTGGTCTGCCGAAGGAAGAACATGGTCACAAGGCGGCGTGGAAATGGCTGCAAAAGCGCAAAGGCGCCAAGGCCAGCTTGAATGACATCAATGATCAGGATCGAGAGGACTTTCTCGAACTGGTGGCCGATCGCTACTTCTCCATCGTTTCAAAAGCTATCAAGACCCACGACCCGAACCACCTCTACCTCGGCTGCCGCTTTCACGGCCGCGTGAAGTACAGCAAGGTCGCGTTTCAAGCAGCCGGGAGGCATCTGGATGTCATATCGATCAACCATTACAACTCGTGGACACCCGATCGAGAGCAGCTCGACAACTGGACCAAGTGGTCGGGCAAGCCATTCATCATCACCGAATTCTACTCCAAGGGCGCGGACACAGGATTCCCCAACGACAGTGGCGCAGGATGGTTGGTAAAAACCCAAAAAGACCGCGGTCTGTTTTATCAGAACTTCTGCATCGGCCTGCTTGAGTCAAAAAATTGCGTGGGTTGGCACTACTTCAGGTATCAGGACAACGACATCAAGAGCAAGAGACCCGATCCCTTGAACACGGTTTCGAACAAGGGCATCTGGACCGCCTATTTCGAAGAATACCCAGACTACCTGCGGCTGATCAAACAGCTCAACCTCAATGTTTATCCATTGATCGACTGGCTGGACAAAGGGGGCAAGGTACATCCTTGATGCCAGACCGCGCATCGAGCCGCATGAATTACCCGAATTTACTCAATCGGTAGGCAAAGATTGTAGGCTTTGTTTAGATAAACAATCTATTCCTAGTCTAATTTTTAGGCCCGTAGCCCCTTTTGCGCATCCAGTCGATGAGGCTCTCGAGGTGCTCGCGCGGATCCCGACCCTGATCCTTCGCGAGATCGGATATCAGCTTCAAATCGTCTTTTTCTAGTTTAAATCCCCCGAATTCCAAAGGAAACGGGCCTTCAAAAGGAAAATCGGATTTTTCCGTATCTCGCATGCAAGATGAAGATATGCGGCGTCTACCATTTGTCTATGGATTGTCTATCAAATTTTTGTTCTTTGGGCACTGGCAGCATATTATCTTTGAAGGGTGATACCCTTTGAGCATTTGAAACGGCGATTGGCGGGCGTCGGGCGAGACCGGAGATGGCTCTCCGAGCAAACCGGTTACAGCGAAAACACCATACGCCAGTATCTTGGACCCAAAGGAAAATATACGCCAGAATTTTTGCGTCATGCCTCGGAAGCCATCAAACGCGAAGAGATCAAATTGCGCTCGCATGATCCAGAAGAGTCGCCATGGCGCATGCTCTTCCAATCGCACGATCAATTCACCAAAGTCGATCGCGCCAGCCGCATCGTGAAATCCGAGAGCTTGGAAGATTTTTGTCGTCAATCGATTCTCAAGCGCGCCGAAGAGATTTTGGCCGCCAACAAAAAGTCGAGCTATCGACACGAACCCGGGACGTTTTCAAAAGTTGCTGATAGCCCGAAACCGCAGAAGCATCAGAGCCAGCGAAGCGCCTGATACGCCATCACGTCAGATGATTACGCCTCGCGTTGCGAGTGCTCTAGCGCTGCGGCGACGAAGCCGGAGAAAAGCGGATGCGGATGATTCGGCTTCGATTGAAATTCCGGATGGAACTGCGCGCCGATGTAAAACGGATGATCCGGCAGCTCAACGATTTCCACGAGGCCTTCGTCGGCGGACACGGATGAAATGACCAATCCTTTTTCCTGCAGGCGCTCTTGGTAATCCGAATTAAATTCGTAACGGTGGCGATGGCGCTCCTGAATGCGTTCGGCATTGCCGTATAGCTGTGCCGCGCGAGTTCCCGCAAAGAGAATCGCCTCCGAGGCGCCGAGACGCATCGTCGCGCCCATGTCCTCCACCCCCTTCTGCTCTTCCTGCAAGCAGATCACCGGATGCGGCGTGGCCTTGTCGAACTCGGTGGAGTTCGCCCCCTTGAGTCCGCAGACATTGCGCGCAAATTCAATGGTGGCGATTTGCATGCCGAGGCAAATGCCGAAATACGGAATGCGATTCTCGCGCGCGTACTTCGCCGCAAGGATTTTCCCTTCGGTGCCGCGATCGCCGAATCCGCCCGGCACGAGAATGCCATCAACCAAACCGATCACCTCGCGCGCACCCTTGTCCTCAATCTCCTCAGTGTCGACCCGCACGACATGCACCTTGGTGTCATGATGCGCGCCGGCATGGATTAGGGACTCATAGATCGATTTGTAAGCATCCTGCAGCTCGATGTATTTGCCCGCCACCGCGATGGTGACCTTGTGCCTTGGGTGGATCACCCGTTGGACAAAGCGCTCCCAGCTCTCGAGCGCTGGCGATGGGGTATGACCAAGCCCGATCTTATCGACCACCAAGCGGTCGATCTTGTCGCGACGGAGGTCGAGCGGACACTCATAAATCGAGTGATCGACATCGCGGAAAGCGACGACGTTTTTGCGCTCCACATTGCAGAACATCGCGATCTTGCGCCGATTGTCTTCATCGAGATCGGTCTCGGTGCGGCAAATGATGATGTCGGGCTGAATGCCGATCTCGCGCAGCTTCGCGACCGACTGCTGGGTCGGCTTGGTCTTCGCCTCGCCCGCCGCCTTGATGTAGGGCAGCAGCGTGACATGGATGAAGCAGACATTTTCCTTTCCGACCTCGAGCGCGTACTGCCTCAAGGCTTCGAGGAAAAGCAAACCCTCCATGTCGCCCACCGTGCCGCCAATTTCGGTGATCAGCACATCGACATCGGGGTTCTTCTCCGTCACTTCATGAATGCGCGCTTTGATCTCATCCGTCACATGCGGAATGAATTGCACGGTCTTGCCGAGGTATTCTCCACGCCGCTCTTTTTTGATGACCGAATCAAAGACCTGACCCGAGGTCAGGTTGTTCATTCGCGACAAAACACCTGAAGTGAAACGCTCGTAATGACCGAGGTCGAGGTCGGTCTCCGCGCCATCGTCGAGCACATAGACCTCGCCATGCTGGTAGGGTGACATGGTGCCAGGGTCGACATTGAGATAGGGGTCGAATTTTTGCATCAGCACCTTGAGCCCGCGGTGCTCGAGCAGCGTGCCGATGGATGCTGCGGCAAGGCCTTTGCCGAGTGAGGAAACAACGCCGCCGGTAACAAAAATGTATTTCATAAAGTGTGAGGTGGGAATGGATCAGTGAGCGGGTTTTGAAAGGATTCGTTCGATTTCCGCCGCCTGCTCGGGGGTATCCACGCCGGGAGAGGTGTCGCGGGTCTGAAGCACCTTAATCGACGCGCCGTTTTCCAAAGCGCGAAGTTGCTCAAGGGACTCGGCCTGTTCAAGAGGCGATGGCGGCCATGTGACAAAGCGCTCAAGAAAGGATCGGCTGTAAGCGTAAATGCCCTTGTGACGCAAAACCGCAAGACCCGTTACCGCGTTGCGAAAATACGGCAGAGGCGAGCGCGAAAAATACAGCGCGCGACCATCCAGCGCGGTCACGACTTTCACCACATTCGGATCGGCCACCGCGGGATCGGCAGGATCGAGCGGATTCGCCGCCGTGGCCATGTCGAGTGATGCGTCGGCCTGCATCGCACGCGTCAATTCATCGATCAGGCTGGGGTCGATCAGGGGCTCGTCGCCTTGGATGTTGATGATGTGACTCGCCTGCGGCACGGACTTGACCGCCTCGGCAATGCGATCGGTACCCGTTGGGTGATCCGGCGAAGTCATCACCGCTTTGCCGCCAAAGGCATGCACGGCATCGAAAATTCGTTCGTCATCGGTGGCCACCAGCACCGCGTCGAGCCGCTCGCATTGGCTGCAACGCTCCCAAACATGCTGGATCAGAGGTTTTCCGACGATGAGATGGAGGGGCTTGCCGGGGAACCGGGTGGATCCCCAACGCGCGGGAAGAATGCCTAAAACATGGCCGTCGGATGAATTTTCGAGCACGCTGATATGAGGTTGGGCAAAGGTACAACAACGGAACTCGTTCGGACAAGAGCGGTTTCGGAAAAATCATCGACCCGACGATCCATGGGAATTTCCTCCGCATCCCCGCGCAACTTCACCGCCCGAATGAAGTTGAATCCCCATCAGAGCTCGCCATTCTGGCCATCGCATTTGATCAGCCCCGACCATGGACCCAAGCGCAACGAAGCAACCCGACGACGATGCGGCGGAGGACTTTGCGCTGATGAAACAGATCGCCGGCGGAGATGAGTCCGCCTTTCGCGCGCTTGTCCTGCGGCATCAAGATGCGGTCGTCGGCACCGTGGCCAAAATGCTGGGTAGCCCGACTGATGCGGAGGACATCGCCCAGCAGGTTTTTTTGCGCATCTGGCAGCATGCCAAGCAGTATCGTCCCGATGCGAAATTCACGACCTACCTTTTCACGATCACCCGCAACCTGGTCTTCAACGAATCCCGCCGCCGCAGCCGCAAAAAGGAAGT
>JBEEOX010000076.1:0-7375 GCA_041191425.1 Verrucomicrobiota bacterium
CCCTTGCCGAAAAATTGTTTCCAAAGCCGATTGCAGAAATGCCGCGCGGTCAGCGGATTTTCCTCATTCATCAGCCACTTCGCGAGATCAAGACGGTTCAGTCGAGTGCCGTCCGATCTCACCGATTGATGAGGCAAAAATTTGGGAACCGCTGGTTGCACTTCCTCGGCGGGATTCATCCACGCGCCACGGGGAAGAATGTGTGTGGAAGGAATTTTTTCGGCCGGCACCGCTTGGGCCACCAGTGAGTGGGCGTAGCCGGCACGGCAGGCGATGATCTCATTGCGGAGCTTGCGATAGGCTTTCGGCAAAGCAGCATCCGGCATGCTGCTCTGGATCCATGCCGCGGCGAGCTCGCGCTCGCTTCCGCTGGATTCCGGCGCATTGACTGCCGCCACAAGTTCCGTGCGGCACGCGTTGGCATATCCCGGAATGGCATCGCCAAAGGGAGTGACGCTGATACGGATTTTCCCGATGTCAGCGCTGGCGAGGGTCACTTGCAAAACCCGACCCTCGGCGGGCGGTAAGGTTTTACTGAGGTGATAGATCGCGTGATGCGGCAGAGACGCGGCACTCTGCGGTTCTTCCCACGGAGCGGGAGCGGAGCGCCATTCGGCTTCGAGAAGCGGACTGTTCTGGCCGTTTTTGTACTTATGCGGCGTCCAACGATCGGCCTGACTGCGGGCAATTTTGAGAGCTTGCGAAGCGAGAGCAAAACTCGGAATCACGGCGAATTTGCCATCTGGTTGACGTCCGACCTTGCCCGCGTTTTTCGGGTCGGGCAGCACTTCGAGGCGAATCGCACGGATGCTCGTGTGAGGCAGCGGGAAATTGAGCTTAATTATTTCATCCTTCTGCGGCAGGCCGCTGAAGACGATCGATGCGTCTTCGGAAATTTCATGAACCGTTCCTTTTGCTACTTTGATTTCTGACGGAGATAGCGTCGCCCACCCGCTTGGATTGGTGGCGAGGAAAGCTGAGATTTGTTCGCGCCACGAATGAAAGGCCGCTTCGTCCTTTGCGGTTTTCAAAGGCGCGAGCATTTCCACCGCCGATTCTTGCAACCCAGCGAGGCGCGCTTCCATGGCAGCGTTCTTACTGTAAATTTCGGGCGGAAACGGCGAGTCGTTGTTCATCTTCGGCAGATCCGGATTCGGCGTGTAGGCGTAGTCGGCATACACTCCCCATTGCCGGACATCGGCGAAGAAGGCACCCAGCGAATAGAAATCCTTGGCGGTGACGGGATCAAACTTGTGGTCGTGGCACTCGGCGCAGCCCGTGGTGAGACCGAGCCATGCCGCGCCCACGGCCCGAACGCGGTCGCCCATGTATTTCGCCAGATACTCCTTTGCTTGGGCACCGCCTTCGCGGGTCATCAGGTTGAGACGGAGAAATCCTGTGGCGATGCGTTGTTCGTCGGTGGCGTTTGGAAGCAGGTCGCCGGCGAGTTGCTCGGTGGTGAACTGGTCGAAGCGCTTGTTGTCGTTGAAGGATTTGATGACGTAGTCGCGATAAGGAAAAACGCGGGCGTTTTGATCGCCGTGATAGCCAACGGTATCAGCGAAACGCACGACATCGAGCCAGGGCACCGCCATGCGCTCGCCATAGTGGGGAGATGCGAGGAGTCGCTCAACCTGTTTGGCGTATGCGTCCGGGCTTGAGTCGGCGAGGAATGCGTCAAGCTCGGATGGAGTGGGCGGCAGACCGATCAAATCGAGCGAGAGACGGCGCAGCAAAGTGGCTTTGTCGGCGAGCGGCGAGGGATCGATTTTTTCGCTCTCGAGTGCCGATAGAACAAACGCGTCGATCGGATTGGCGACTTCATCCGCATGCTTTTTCAAACTTGGAACAGGAGTTTCACCGAGCGGCGTGAAGGCCCAGTGCTCCTCGTATTTGGCCCCCTGCTCGATCCACGCGCGGATGAGGGATTTCTGCTGGTCGCTCAATTCCTTGTGAAATTCCGGCGGCGGCATGACTTCCTCCGGGTCTTGCGAGAAGATGTGTTGGAGGATCGCGCTCTCGTCGGGTTTGCCCGGAACGATCGCCCGTTGCTCCGAGTTCTTGAGTTTGGCATACGCACCCTCCGGCGTATCGAGGCGTAGACCAGCCGCGCGTTTGTTGGAATCGAATCCGTGACAGGCGAAGCAGGTGTCCGAAAAAATCGGCCGAATGTGGGCGTTGAAGCTCACCACTTCCGGCAGGACATCGTCTGCTGGAATCGAAGCGGATTCCGCATCACTGGCGTCGACAGCCTTGCGGTCGCAGCTTGTGAGCAGCGAAAGACACAACCCCGCAAGAATTGGCAACCGTAGAATCACCGCCATGGAATTGCATGACCAAAGACCGAATTCTTTTACCTTGCAAGCCGCTAGCGAGGGACTGGTCGAAGCCCCAAGCCCTGCGATCTATCCGATGCCACAAGCTGGTGGCGGTCTCCCTTGGCCGGATCTCGAATGGCCCGTCGCTACCACCATGCCGATCTAGGTGATGGAGGAATTCGCCCGCGAAGGCTGGATCGGCCTCGGGTGGCAAATCGGCCGCGATTCCATGCACTTCCAGCCGACGCGGTGAGGTTGTTGTAAACCTTGGCGGCGGCGGCCCGCTGCGCATTACGTGCAAGGTTCAGGCGGTCTCACAATTCAAGCCACTTCCGCAGCAAGGCATCGAGTGCAGTCCGGTCGGGTGCGGTGATTTGGCCGACCACCTTCCGCACCAAGCGTACCTCCACAGTGCAGATTTGCCCCTTGATACCGCTGGGAACATTCAGACCCGCCTCCGCCCACTGGCCGATGATCAAATCAGCATTTTGCAATTGCGAAGTCACCGGCACCACGAACAAGTCGCCCGCCCAGCTGCCGTGACCCACCACAACCGCGGGCCTCACCTTGGAACTGCTCAAATCCGTAAACGGGATCGGCAGCAGCACCATATCATCGCGTGAGCAGAACATTGTAAACCTCATCAGCCTCGTTGTCCCAGACACCCATCAGCGACCGTCTGCCCTGATCAAGCCACTCTCGGCGCTCGGCGTCGCCCTCATGCCCGGTCTCCAGGGAGATTTGCACCACCGAGTTTTCGGCCAACTCCAATGGCTCAAGCGGCCGGAGTTTTCCCCCCTCGTAAATGGCACGGATCGCAACCGTCATGCGTACATCTTACTCACCATTTTTCTTCGATCAAACCCTTTCTCCCGCCACAATACGACAGCCACTCCGGTCGCCATAAAAGCGCTCAAATACCTCACCTACATCAGGAAACTCGCCGGGTTCGTTGCCGCCCTCAACGGCAACCCCTTCGTCGATCCAGCGGTCGGGGTGTGCCAAACTGAGGCTCGCATCGGGGAATTTTGGCGAAATACGCCGGCTGGGATGACGGTAAATCGCCGTGCATTGCTCGGCGGCAAGTGTCGCCTCGGTGAAGATTGCGTCAAAAAGCGAATTTCCACTTGCCCAAAAGGATCATAGGCTACCACTCTCAGTGCGTAGTCCACGCCACCTAACAACCCGCCACCCTCTGCATCTCATGAAAAAGCTCTCTTTCATCGCAGCCCTTGTTTTTTTCGCTCAAATCCATCAGGCCGCAGCAGCACTGGCCACGGAGCTTGTTATTTCCAACAGCAACTCCACTTTCGATGCGGTGAGCAATACCTACACTTACACGCAAAACTTCGACTCGATCACCACAGGCTCAACGTCGTCGATCGCCACTGCCGCCCCGGGCTGGTCTTTCTACCGCACCGGAACAAGCGCTGGCGCCACTTTCAGTAACCCCATCGTCATCGCGCCCACCTACACTTCCGGCTCAAACTCCACCAACGTCACGCAGTATGCCGGCACAAGCGGCACGGGCGCGGTATCTAATGCTAGCAGCGGTGGAGCTTATCTTTGGGTGAGCGGCACGCGCGACACCGGTACCGATAAGTCGATCGGCTTCCTCACGACGGGCGCTTATCCGGGAACCACCGCCTATGTCGGGCAGCAGCTCGCTCTTCTCTTCGGATTCCAAAACAACTTGGGCCAAACGATCACAGACCTCGATCTCAACTGGAACTTCGAGCGCTATCGCATGGGCACCCGCAGCCAAAGCTGGGAGTTCTACACTTCCACCAACGGGGTGGATTGGGTGTCCAACATCGCGGGCAACCAGACCTACGCGTCGGGAACAAGCACTAGCCTTGTCTACGACCCGCCGCAGTCCATCGCCAAGTCCGTCAATCTTTCCAACCTCAATATCCAAGACGGCGAGAACTACTATCTCCGTCTGAGCCTTGTAACGAGTGGCAGTTGGTCCAATGCCCAAGGCCTGGGCATCGACGATTTCGCGGTCACTGCATACGTGGTGCCTGAACCGACCACCGTGCTCCTCTCCGGTGGCGGTCTGCTCGGAATCTATTTGTTTCGGCGCCGTCGCAAAACATATTGATCCGCGCATTGGTTTAGGATTGCGACGTTCATGGGGCATTCCGTTGGCCTGAGTGAGTGCTGATGCCCCCTACCCCGCCTCAAGCCCCGAGATCGGGATCGTAGTCCTTCGGCGCGCGCACGATTTTCTCGACGGGGTGCTTGGTGACGAGGTTTCCCGCGCTTGATCGGCTCTTGATGCCGAATTCGGTAAAGCTCAGCGGCCGAATCAAATTGCGCATGCGCGGCATGGGCTTGAGGTGCACCAGCAGCATCTGCGCCGCACTCTCCGCATCGGTCTTGTGCACCGCGAAGTAAACCACCCGCGTGCCAGCCTTGCCGCGCGTGAGGTCGTATTCCTTGTCGCGCGTGATGCCCCCGACAGTGAAACGCTTGGCCATCAGCGGACCATCGCGACCATCGCGATAGATCATCGAGTAAATCAATTCCTCATCCTTGCGGAAGATCGCGACACGCAAGGGCTTCTGACCGACAAACACTTTTTCGGCCACCTTCACCACCCGCATCTTGCCATCCTGCGTGAAGGCAATGACATCATCCAGCTTCGAGCATTTCTCAACCGGCTCTCCATCCTTCTTCAATCCATAACCGGCAAAGCCGTTCTTGGTATCGACATACAGCGTCTCGGTCGCAGCAGCCACCTGCATGCGGTCGACTCTCTCAAACGAAGCAATCTCGGTTTTGCGCTCGCGACCCTTGCCGTACTTTTTGCCGAGCTCTTCGTACCACTTGATCGTGAACTTCGTCAGGTTGCGAAGGTTCTTCTCGGTCTCGGCCATCGCCTTTTCCAGGCCCTTGATCTCCTCATCGGCCTTGAAAGAATCGAACTTCGAGATGCGTTTGATCTTGATCTCGGTGAGACGCACGATGTCGTCCTCGGTGACTTCGCGTTTGAGCAACTTTTTGTAAGGCTTGAGGCCCTTGTCGATGGCAGCGATAACCGCTTCCCAAGTTTCGCATTCCTCGATGTCGCGATAGATGCGCTTCTCGATGAAAATTTTCTCCAGCGAGCTGAAGTGCCATTTTTCCGCAAGCTCGCTGAGCTTGATCTCGAGTTCGGTCTTGAGCAACTCGCGGGTGTTGTAAGTCGCCCTGCGCAGGATGTCGCTCACCGCCATGAACTGCGGCTTGCCATCGACGATCACGCAGGAGTTGGGCGAAATCGTGAGCTCACAGTCGCTGAAGGCAAACAGCGCGTCGCGCGTGGTCTCGGGATCTGCGCCCGCCGGCAGATGCACGAGTATGTCGGCCTCGGCCGCGGTGTTGTCTTCGATACGCGCAATCTTGATCTTGCCCTTGTCGGCCGCCGCGACGATCGAATCCATCAATGCGCCTGTCGTTGTACCGAATGGAATTTCGCTGATCCGCAAAACGCCTTTTTTGTCAGTGGCGATGCGAGCGCGCACCCGCACCTTGCCGCCCCGCAATCCGTCGCGGTAATCCGATGCGTCCATGATTCCACCCGTCGGGAAATCGGGTAGCAAGTTCACCGGCTCATTGCGCAACACGGCGATCGAGGCCTCGATGAGCTCGTTGAAATTGTGCGGCAGCACTTTGCAGGCCAGACCGACCGCAATGCCTTCGACCCCTTGCGCAAGCAGCAAGGGAAATTTCACCGGCAAAGTGTCGGGCTCCTTGCGACGTCCGTCATAGCTTGGCAGCCATTTGGTGGTCTTGGGGTTGAAGACGACATCGAGCGCAAATTTTGTCAGGCGCGCCTCAATGTACCGCGGGGCCGCCGCGCCATCACCGGTGAGGGTGTTTCCCCAGTTTCCCTGGGTATCGATGAGCAGATCCTTTTGCCCCAGCTGCACGATGGCCGCACCGATCGACTGATCACCGTGCGGATGATAATTCATCGTGTTGCCCACGATTCCCGCGACCTTGTTGTAGCGTCCATCATCGAGCTCCTCCATCGCGTGAAGGATGCGCCGCTGCACTGGCTTGAGCCCGTCATTCAAATGCGGAACCGCCCGCTCAAGAATCACATAACTGGCATAATCAAGAAAGTAGTCGGAATACATCCCACCGAGGGATGCGTGCTGGTCCGGTTCAAGGGTCATTGTGCGCAGATGCATACCGACCCAGCCGCAGGGGCGCAAGCCCGACCTCGAGACACAAAAAAACCGCGGACAGGAAAGCCCGTCCGCGGTTGATGCATTGGCTCAAAACTTACTCAGCCGGTGGCGGTGGAGGTGGTGCACCTGCTCCGCCTTCAGGACCACCTGGCCTGAAGCCACGCTCCTTGATGCGCTTCATCATCTCGCCGCGATGATGTTCGCCCATCTTGCCGAACTCCTCGTAGCTCAACTTGCCGTCTTTGTCGGTGTCGAACTTTTCGAAATCCGCTTTGCGGCGCGACTCCATCTCCTTTTCGCGACCAGCCTTCATCGCTTCGCGCTCTTCGGGGCTGATCTTGCCATCCTTGTCGGTGTCAAACTTGTCGAGCATCGCCTTGCGTTGAGCATCACCCTCTTTTTGGCGCTCGGCCTTCATCTTCTCACGCTCTTCCTTCGAGAGCTTGCCGTCTTTGTCGGTGTCATATTTTTCCAACAGGAAAGGTGGAACCGCTGGCGGACCGCCGGGCTTGCCTTCACCTTTGGGTTTTTTTTCGGCACCTTGGGCACCGGCCATCAACATGGTGCCCATCAGTGCACCCACGATCATTGTCAGTTTTGTTTTCATGATTGTTCGCTTGTTTTCGGTTCAAACGGATTGCCGATTTCAACCTCATCCGTAAAACCCCACTACGCACAAAAGGTTGCGGCAAATTTTCGGATTGAGTTGCCACAGCTGCCCAGCTCGGGTTGGATGCGCGAAACCATGGACGCACCCCAGCCGCCCAAACCCGCCTCGAAACTGATCGTTTTCGCCCGAAGGACCGCCAGCACGCTGTTTCTTTGGGTCACGGTCTCGGTCATCTTCGCCAGCCGCTGGTCATGGGCCTACCTCGG
>JBEEOX010000077.1:0-7373 GCA_041191425.1 Verrucomicrobiota bacterium
GTGACTGGCACCGGCAACCTGCTACTCAACAACCTAGGGCTTGCTGCCAACACGATCACCTTCACGACTGGCACGATCAACCACAGCGGCAGCCTCACCGTGACAGGCAGCGCTACTGGCGATACCAGCATCGCAGCGGTTATCGGCGCGAATGTGACCAATGTCACCCAAAGCAGCGCGACTTCTCCCTTGGTGCTCTCCGGAAACAATGTTTATAGCGGCACTACTGCCATCAACGCTGGCACGCTCCGGCTGGGTGCCGCGAATGTCATTCCCGATGGCAGTGGTAAGAGCAATGTCGTGGTCACCGGCACTTTTGATCTCAATGGATTTTCCGAAACGGTGAACGGCCTCACGGGGAATGGCACGGTGGACAACACGGCGATTTCCACCCCGGGAACTTTGACCGTCACTACCAGCTCCGTTTTCAACGGAGTGCTGCGAAACAGTGGCGCGGCCCTAGCCTTGGTGAAAGCCGGCAATTCGGATTTCACGCTGACCGGTAGCAACACCTACAGCGGCGGCACGATCATCAATGCGGGCAGACTTTTCATTGCAAACCCCGGCTCGCTCACGCCCAACGGTTCCGTGCAGGTCAACGGCGGTACTTTTGTTGTGAATGCTGATGGCACGCCAAGCTACAGCCAAGCCATCACCCTCGCTTCGGGAGGCAGATTGGCCCTGCGCAAGGCGGCCACGCTCAGCAATGTGACACTGCCAACATCAGGCTCCGTCGTGTTCAACAGCGATGACCAAAACACGGTGGGCATTGGGCTCGGCAAGAATTTGGCACTGACGGGTGATCTGACGATTCAAGTCGGTGGCGCTGAAGGCACGCCGGGCGATGTCACCATGTCGGGTGCGATCAGTGGCACTGGCGGACTGGTCAAAACCCAAACGGGTAATTTGATCCTTTCCAGCACATCCAACAGCTACAACGGCAACACCACCATCAGCGCGGGCACGCTTCGACTGGGCGCCGCAAATGTCATTCCCAATGGCAGCGGCAAGGGCAATGTTGCGGTGACTGGCACTTTTGATCTCAATGGATTTTCCGAAACCATCAACGGCCTTACGGGTACTGGCATCGTGGACAATACCGCAGCTTCCACGGCGGCTGTTTTGACGGTGAGTTCAAATTCCGAGTTTGGCGGCACCCTACAAAACAGCGGTGCAAATCTGGCTTTGGTGAAAACCGGCGAATCGGATTTCATCATGTCTGGCACGAGCACCTACCGCGGTGGCACGACCATCAACGCGGGCCGACTTTTCATCAACAATTCCAGTGCTCTTACTTCTAACGGCTCGGTGCAGGTCAACAATGCCAGTACGCTTGTCGTGAATGCCAATGGCGTGCCGACCTTCAATCAAGCCATCACCCTCGCTTCGGGTGGCAGGCTTTCGATGCGCAAGGCAGCCACGCTCAGCAATGTGACGCTGCCGACATCGGGTTCGGTCGTGTTCAACAGCGACGACCAAAACTCGGTGGGCATCGGCCTCGGCAAGAATCTCTCGCTGTCGGGAACTTTGACCATTCAAGTCGGCGGTGCACAAGGCGTGCCAGGCGATGTCACCATGTCGGGAATCATCAGTGGCAGTGGGGGACTCGTCAAAACCCAGACGGGCCGATTGGTTCTCAGCGCGGCCAACAGCTACAGCGGCCCCACCACGGTCTCGGCTGGAACCCTTGCGTTGCCCTCTGGCAGCACGGCCTCTCCGATCACCGTGGCCTCCGGCGCCAAACTCGGACTCACTCTTGGCTCGACTGTCACCTCGACCGCCGCGCTCACACTTTCCTCGGGTCACTCGATCACCATCAGCGGCACGCCAACTCTGGAAAGTTACACTTTGTTCACCACTTCGGCTAGCATCAGCGGCACGCCGCAGCTCACCAGCGCGATTGAGGGTTATGAGTTGCAAGTGGTGGGAGACAATGAGCTCCGATTGGTTCAAAGCGCGACCGATCCCTATGCCGAATGGTCGGGCGGTGCGGCTTTTGACGCCGACGCCAATAGCGATGGAGTGAGCAACGGTATGGCCTTCTTGCTTGGCGCTACTGATCCGAACGTCAATGCCCGCAGCTTGCTGCCGAGTGTGTCACGCAGCGGTGGCAACTTGGTTCTCACCTTCAGCATGCGCAACGCCGCCAGCCGCGGCACGGCCACGCTGAGCGTGCAACACAGCGGCGACTTGGGGGTTTCTGATGCGTGGACTAGCGTGCTTGTGCCGGATGCCTCGGGCGGCCCTACGAGCGGAGTGACATTCAGCGTCGTGCAAGGCGATCCGCTCAACAGTGTGACAGCAACCGTTTCCTCGAGCGAAGCCGCCAATGGAAAACTTTTTGGCCGCCTTGTGGCGAGTCAGTGAGAACTTCGCATCGGTGTTCCTTGGTCGTGCGTTGATGCCGGCTGATTTTTCCATAAATCCCTCTTTGGCGGATGGTTTTTTGGGCGATCTTTAGCTTGGCAGCAGTGGACTAAATGATTAACCAAGGACCTCTCATGATTGCGTGCCATGAAACCCATCGCTCCAGACTGTCGCCGTCACGAAGGTTTCTCAGCTTTGCCGGGCTTTGCGGGCTCGGCTTCGCTCTTGCCACCGCTTCATTTTCCAGCGCGGATGATGCCAAGCGGCCGAATGTGATTTTGATCATCACCGACGATCAAAGCCCGCGCAATCCGCCCACGCCGGAGTATCCGCATCTGGTCTGCCCGCCGGGTTTCGGCTTTGGTGGCGACAAAGTGCTTTCCCCGAATGTGAATCGCTTGGCCAGTGAGGGCATGGTGATGACCAATGCCAATGTCAGTTGCCCCGTTTGCACGCCTTCGCGCTACACCACGCTGACCGGTCGCTACGCGACGCGCACCCCCGGCGAGGTGTTCAACCGACTTTTCCCCTCTGGCTCAATGGCTCAGCCGGAAAACAATGTGGAGCTCGGCCGCGGCGAGATCAATTTGCCCCGCTTGCTGCAGGGCGCCGGATACACCACCGCATGGGTCGGCAAGAGTCACATCATCGAGCAGCACATCCTTGAAAAACCCGCGCTCTGGGGCACTCCTGCCGCTCCCGGCCTGAAACGCTATCCGATGGACAGCGATCCAAAAACCAACGCGGAGACCAATCAGGCCATGCGCGACAACCAGCAGTGGTGGCGCGAGCGCATCGGCAAAGAGGGCTTCGACTGGGTCGGCGCAGTCTATCCGGGCAACCTTCTGGAGTTGTTCAACAAGCCGTCGAATGTTCACAATGTCGAGTGGACCACCCGCTCGGTGTTGGATTTCCTCAACACGCGATCGGCGGGCGAAGACAAACCCTTCTTCCTTTACTATGGCACCACCATTCCGCACGGACCCGATCCGTGGGGAAAAACCAAGGATGGATTCACCAGCGGAATCGACGCCGATCCCGGCTACACCGCCGAAGGTTATCGCACGGATCTCGACTACTCGTTCATGCCTTCGCGCGCTTCGATCAAAAAAGAGGTCGCGGCGGGTGGATTCGATGTGAAACACGCGTGGCTGACATGGTTTGACCACTCGATTGGTGCGATCATGCGCAAGCTCGACGAGCGCGATCTCACTCGCGACACGCTGGTGATCTTAACGTCCGACCACGGCACATGGCGCTATGGCAAGACCACGATGTATGATGGCGGACTCAAAGTGCCGCTCGTGATGCGCTGGCCCGCTGGCATTCGCCCGGGATCGACTTACCCGCACCTTGTTCTCAACACGGATTACGCGGCGACCATTCTCGATCTCGCGGGGGTCAAGGTGCCTGCTGATTACAAGCTCGACGGCCTGTCACTCGCGCCAGTGCTCCGCGGGAAAAATACCGCGCCTCTGCGCGAGGAAACCTTCCATGAAATCGGTTATGCCCGCGCAGTGAAAACTCCCAAGTGGAAGTACATCGCCGTGCGTTACCCCGAGGACATCCAGCGCCGCGTCGACGCAGGTGAGAAATTCCCTGGGTTCGAAGATGCGCCGCCGGTACCACGCCCTTACCTAGTGGCCAATCCTCATCTCGGCCATCACAGCTCGCGTCATAACCCAAACTATTTCCTGAGCGATCAACTCTACGATCTTGAAAAAGATCCGCAGGAAAAAACCAACATCATCCAAAAGCATCCTGAAGTCGTGGCCGACCTCAAGGCGCGACTCAAAAAATACCTTCTCACTTTCCCCAATCGACCCTTTGGAGAATTCACCCGATAAACCCATATGACCACCACCAGCTACTTCAATACCACTGACTATGTCTTCATGGGACTTTATGTCCTCGTGTTGATCTTCCTCGGCTTCTACCTCCAGCGCCTCGCTTCCCGCAGTCTTGATAATTACATCTGCGGCGGGAAAAACATTCCTTGGTGGGCGATGGGCATCTCCGGCATGGCGAGCTTCCTCGATCTTGCGGGTACGGCGGTGATCGTTTCCTTCCTTTTCCTCATGGGGCCGAAGGGGCTCTTCGTTGAGTTTCGCGGTGGAGCCGTGCTGGTGCTGCCCTTCATGATGCTGTGGACTGGCAAGTGGCATCGCCGTTCCGGCTGCCTCACCGGCGCAGAATGGAACATTTATCGCTTTGGCGATTGCTGGGGCGGCCGCGCCTCTCAATTGATGGGCGTGATCGCGACCGTGCTGACCACCATCGGCATGCTCGCCTACCTCATCATCGGCGCGGGTGTCTTCCTTTCGACCTTCCTGCCTTACTCGCCTGAGACCTGCGCGCTGACCCTACTGGTATTGGCCACGCTCTACACGATGATGTCGGGCTTTTACGGCGTGATCTTCACCGACCTTTTCCAAGTCGCAATCATCCTCGTGGCGGTGGCCTACATTTCATTCAAAGCCTTCACCGATATTGGCAATGTCGGAGAAATCTCTGAAATCGCGATGAAGGTCACTGGCAGTCCTGATTGGATCAACGGCGCTCCCAAGTGGAATGTCCACATGCCCGAGGGATATGAAGTTTACAAACACCTCTTCATCTTCGCTTCCTTCTATCTGATCCGCACCATTGTCGCCGGTCTCGGTACCGGAGCGGATCCGCGCTACTTCGGCGCGAAGAACGACCGCGAGTGCGGCAAGCTCTCGATGCTTTGGACATTATTGATGACCGTGCGCTGGCCGATGATGATCGGCATCGCGGTGATGGGCCTTTATCTCGTCAATGACTTGCTGCCCGATCAATCGAAACTCAAGGAGGCCGCTACCTTGATCCAGAATGCCCACCCGGAAACCGAGAAGCCGCAGTGGGGAACACTCATTTCCTCGATCGCCAACGCGCCCGACAAGCAGGACCCTGCATTGGTGGGCTCGCTGAAATCGCTGCTTTGCGAAGACAAGTGGACCGAGAAGATGAACCTGCTCAGCTACGAGGGCACCGTGAACCCGGAAAAGATTCTTTCCGCCGTGTTGGTGATGTCGGTGGCGGAGGGCATGCGCGGCGTATTGGTTATCGCGTTGATCGCGGCTGCGCTCTCGACCTTCGGCAGCTGGGTGAACCTAGCGACCGGTCAGTTTGTCAACGACTTCTACAAGAAATGGGTGCGCCCGCAGGCGGAAACCCGTGAGTTGATCTTTGCCAGCTGGGGCACGGTCGTCGGCATTGTTGCCTTCAGCTATCTTTTCTCGCTCACGCTGGATAGCATCAATGACATCTGGGGCTGGATGATGATGGGCTTCGGTGCCGGCTTCCTCGTGCCCGCTTTCTTGCGCCTGTATTGGTGGCGTTTCAATGGAACCGGCAGCGCGATTGGCACGCTCATCGGCATGGCGGCCGCGATCGTTCAGCGCTTGCTGTGGCCCGACCTGAATGAGATCTGGCAGTTTGTGTTTGTGCTGTCGGTCGGCTTTGTCAGCTCGGTCATCGTGGCATTGCTCACCGAGCCCACTGATCCTGAGGTGTTGCGCAAGATGTACCTCGAGACGCGCCCCTTCGGCGTATGGGGTCACCTCAAGAATACACTTTCACCTGAAGAACGCGCCAAGACTTCGCGCGAGCATCGTCAGGATCTCATCGCATTGCCATTCGCTCTGCTGTGGCAGACGACGCTGTTCCTCGCGCCAATGCTTTTCATCATTCACAACTGGGAAGGCTTTGCCGGCGCTGCTGCGATCTGCCTCGTATCCTTCGCCGCGATTTGGTTCCTCTGGTTCCGTCATCAACCCAAGGACAATTTTTACAATTAAATTAATGAAACAAAAATCGATCCTCCTCTTCAGTGCCGCCCTTGCGGGCATCTGCGCCTCTTCGCTTAGCAGCTGCGACAAACAACCCCAAGAGCCTGTTCAAGTCGCCGAGCTCGTCGAGCCTGCGGAGACCGCAAAACCTGCGCAGCCCGAGAAGGCCGCCGAGCCATCCGCTCCAAGCAAGCCTGCGGAAACTGAGAAGACTGAGCCAGCACCTGAGCCTGAACCGCCTGCGGCGCCCATCGAACCCGCTCAGCCCACTGAGCCAGCGGAAACCATCGAGCCTGCCGAGCCCGATGTGCCGAAAGTCGATGCCTCGACGATGACCGGCAAGGTGATGTGCGGCTATCAGGGATGGTTCCGTGCGGCCAACGATGGAGAGAAACAGGATTGGAAACATTACCGCAACCAGACCACCCAGAAATTCAGGCCCGGTGAAGCAGGCATCGAGTTTTGGCCCGACCTCACTGAGTTCGGAGATCATGAGCGCTTCGACACCGAGTTCCGTCATGCCGATGGCAGTGTCGCGCAGGTTTTCAGTTCTGCCGTTCGCGACACCGTTGTGCGTCACTTCAAGTGGATGCGTGAATACGGCATCGATGGTGTGTTCGTGCAACGCTTCGCGACCGAGGTGACCAACCCGAATGGCGGCCGTGCCGACAACGACGAATCTCGTTCTGTGACCAAGGTGCTTCAGCATTGCCGCGCCGGAGCAGCACGTCACGGTCGCACCTATGCGGTGATGTATGACCTCACCAGCATGTCGGCCGCGCGCATGGCGGCGGTGAAGGATGACTGGCGTTTCCTAGTCAAAGAGTTGGGCATCCTCAAGGACCCTTCCTATCAAAGACATGCTGGCCGCCCCGTGCTGGCCCTTTGGGGTGTCGGTTTCAGAAATCGTGATTACGGTCCGGCCCAGATCGCCCCTTTGATCGACTTCCTCAAAAATGATCCCGAGTGCGGCGGGCTCACCATCATGCTCGGAACTCCCACCCACTGGCGCGCTGGCGAGCGTGATGCAGGGCCTTTTGCTGATTGGGAAAAAATTTACAAGTCAGTCGATATCATCTCGCCATGGACGATCGGTCGTTATGGTCGAATCAATGAGGCTCAGAATTACGCAGCCAACATTGCCAAGCCCGACCACGAGTGGTGCGTTGCCAACAATAAGGAACACATGCCGGT
>JBEEOX010000078.1:0-7338 GCA_041191425.1 Verrucomicrobiota bacterium
GAAACGACTGGTGATGACAGGCCCCACCAAGGGCAGACGCAGCTTGATGCGATCCCACGCGGGTTTGTTTGCCTCGTTGTCTTTCCATGCCTTGAAGAAAATGAAAGCAGCGATCAACAGCAGCAGCATGACCAACCACCACTTCGAAAGAAACTCCGAGGCACCGATCAAAATCGCCGCGCCCAGCGGAATTTTTCCACCCGGCGTGCTTTCGATCAACTGCGTGAGTTGCGGGATCAGCGTCGTGACAAAAACAATCGAAACCCCAATGCCCGCCAGCACGAGAAAGGCCGGATATATCATTGCGAGTATCAAGCGGCTCTGCAACTCGGCGAGTGTCTTGAGGTAATGCGCCTGACGCTTGAGAATCGTATCGAGCGCGCCCGATGCCTCACCTGCTGCCGCGAGTGAGCAATAAAGCGGACCAAAACTCGGACTCACTTTTTTCAGCGCGACAGAGAAATTGACACCATCACGCACGATCTGACGGATCTTGTAGGAAACGGCTTTGAGGTTGCCGAGCTCCTGACGGTTTTCCATCGACTTCAATGCCGGCTCGAGTTGCAGACCCGCGCCGAGCATGTCGGACAACTCCTCGGTGAAAAGCACGACCTCCTGACGCTTGAGCTTGATCGGGCCTTCGGGAATGACGGCCTCATCGGGCTTTACTGAAGTGACGACGGACTGGTCGGACTTGGATTTCGCACCCTTTCCTGTGGCTTGGACGACTGACTCGGTTTCGCGAAGACTGACCGGCTGAAGCCCCTTGCGATCGAGCATGCGCAGTGCTTCAGGCCGATCCGCGGCATCGAGCTCGCCGTTGGTGACGGCGCCTTTGGCGTTGAGGGCTTTGTATGCGAAGACAGGCATGGGAAATAAATGAGCGGACTAGCCTTAGCGATTAATCTTCACCGCCACCGATATCGGACGATGTCACTGAGATGACCTCCTCGATGGTGGTCATGCCCTTCATCACCTTGTGCCAACCGTAGGTGCGCATCGGCACATAGCCATCGCGGATTGCCTGATCTCGCATCTTCGGAGCGGGCGCGCCGTGAGCGACGAGTTCTTGCATCGCAGGCGTCAGCAACACGACTTCGTAAATCGCAAGGCGCCCGGAAAATCCCGTGCCGCGGCAACGATCGCAACCACCAGGCGAAAAGATCGTGCCCTGAAGTTCATCGGGAATGCCAAGGTTGCGTCGGTCCTCGAAGCTGACCTCGCGCGGCACGCGGCAATGGGTGCAAAGCTTTCTCACCAAGCGCTGCGCAAGGAAGGCGCGCACCGCAGCGGAAACAAGGAAGGGCTCGACGCCCATGTCGACGAGACGGCTGATGCCGCCCATGGCATCGTTGGTGTGAAGTGTGGAGAAAACCAAGTGACCTGTCAACGATGCGCGAATCGCGATCTCGGCGGTTTCAAGGTCGCGGATCTCACCAATCATCACGATGTTCGGATCGGCACGCAGAATCGATCGCAGCGCGTTGGCAAAGGTCAGGCCGATCTCCGACTTCACCGCGATTTGCATCACGCCTGTCAGTTTGTTTTCGACCGGATCCTCGACCGTCACGATGCGGCGCTCGGGGTGGTTCACCTCGCTGAGGAAGGAATAAAGGCTCGTCGATTTACCCGATCCCGTGGGTCCGGTGATGAGAATGATGCCGTTGGGCAAATGCAGCAGAGACTCAATTTTCTTCTGCACGAAGGGCTCCATGCCGAGCTTGGCGAGATTGAATTTTTCCTGGTTAAGCAAACGCAGGGAAACGCTTTCGCCCTCGACTGTGGGCACGGTCGCGACACGGACGTCGATGGTTTGACCCTCGAACTGCAGATTGATGCGGCCGTCCTGCGGCACACGGCGCTCGGCAATGTCGAGGCGTGCCATGATCTTCAAGCGCGCGATCACCGAACTTTGCAGCGCCTTGATGTTTTCCGGCACTGCGACCTCGATCAAGCGACCGTCGATGCGATAACGGATGCGAAGATTGGTGCTGAGCGGCTCGACATGGATGTCGGTCGCGCGCTGGTCGAGGGCCTCGCGGATGATCTGGTTGACGAATTTGACCACGCTTGCCTCTTCATCGTCGTCCTGGTCGATGACATTCGCCTCGTCCTCGCCCGCATCGAGATGGTCGTAATCAAAATCGCGTCCTTCGAGAATCTGCTCAAAGGTGTCCGCACCCACGCCGTAAAGCCGGCGAAGCGCTTCGTGAAGTCGCTTGCGCGAGGTCATGCACCAATCGACCGGCAATGCGAGCTCCTGCGCGGCGGCCTGTCTCGCGACGAGGTTGAAAGGATCAAAGGTCGCCAGCTTGAGGCGTTTCACGCCGTTTGTTTCGGTGATCTCCACCGGCAGCAATCGATGACGCAGCGCGATGCGCGGCCCACAGGCTTCACGCAAGGGCAAAGGCACCTCGGCCACTGGGATCACATCGAGCCATTCCATACCGAGATCATAGGCAAGCTCGCGCATGTACTTTTCCTCATCGACGACACCGGCATCCAGCACATCGTCGATCGGCGAGCACTGGCGTTGCGCGGCACTGCGGAGTACCTCGTCGAGCGCGGCAAGGTCTTCGCATCCGGTGCGGCGGGCGGGTTCGATGAGCAGTTGAGTCATGGTTGGCGCGTTCCTTGTCGCTTAAAACCGCCAAACCTGCAACCTGTCTCTTGAAATGGTCCTCGTGCAAATTTTGTCTCACGCCACTTGACGAAATGGGTGGAAATCCCCCGCAGCCCGGCCATGATGACGCCATTGCCCGTGAAATTTCCGACGATCCGCGTTTTTCTGCTGCTCACCTGCATGCTGTCCTGCGAAAAACGATCCACCGAAATGGACACAAGTTCCCCATCCCGCGAGGAGGCCTCTGCCGCCAAGGCAAAACCCACGCTCGAGATGGCCCTCGCTGAAAAAAATCTACAACTCGGCAACAAGGTCTTCATTCGCGCCTTCAAGGAGGAAAAGACGCTCGAATTTTTCATCGAGAACCCAAGCACGGGGCGCTTCGAATTTTTTCGCCAATACCCGATCGCTGCGGCATCAGGCACGCTCGGCCCGAAACTCGCGGAAGGTGATCGTCAGGTCCCCGAGGGCTTCTACGAAGTCCCGCCATCGGCGATGAATCCCAACAGCCGCTTTCATCTCGCTTTCAACATCGGCTATCCAAATGCCCTCGACCGCTCGCTTGGCCGAACGGGCAGCGCCATCATGATTCACGGCGACCGCGTATCCGTCGGCTGCCTCGCGATGACCGATGAGCTGATCGAAGAAATTTACACGCTCTGCGAAGCCGCGCATCAAGGCGGTCAGCACGCTTTCTCAGTGCACATTTTTCCGTTTCGCATGACCACTCAACGCCTCGCGATAGAAAAAAATTCCAAATGGCACGCGCACTGGACGAACCTCAAAGAAGGCTACGATCACTTTGAGAAGGATCAACGAGCTCCGCGCGTCAGCGCCAAAGACGGACGCTATCATTTCAGGTCTGCCGAGTGAAAAGTCGCAAGTTCACCGCTCACGCATTCACGCGCATTGCCGCATCGAGCAAACCCGCGGCATAGGCCTCGAACACACGACGAATCTCATCACGCACGCGGCGAAACACCGCCATCTGCTCATCCTCAGTGCCAGTCGCATGCGCGGGGTCATCGAAGCCCCAGTGATGGCGGTTGAGCTGACCCGGAAAAATCGGGCAGGCTTGATCGGCATTGCCGCACACGGTGATCACGGTTTCAACCTGTTCATTAAGAAACTCGTCGAGGTGTTTCGAACGGTGGTCGCTGATGTCGATGCCGATCTCGGCCATCGCCTTGATACCGAGTGGATGCACATAGCCCGCAGGCTTTGATCCCGCGCTTTCGACGCGATACTTGTCGCCCAGCGCGGTTTGCAAGATGCCTTCGGCCAAGTGCGAACGACAGCTGTTGCCGGTGCAGAGAATGAGAATGATGGGTGGTTTCATGTAGGTTGGGTGAAAAAAAAATCAGCAAGTGCCGCCGGGCCCGCAGCACGATGACTTGCCACCAATCGCGGGCAAGCGCCCAATCGTTGGCAGTCCACACAGCTCGGGGGCAAGGCACTCGGTATGTTTGTGCGCGAGGCGCAACACCACCGATTCGGCCGTCAATTCATGAGATTCGATGGTGTATTGCGAAATGACGCGATCCTCGTACTCAATTTCCACTGGCACGTCGTTATTGGGAAAGAGCGAACGAGCTTTCTCAAGGATCCCGGCCATCTTTCCTGTTTCGATGCGATGCTCGTAATCCTCACCGACCCATACCTGCAACAGGCAGTTCTCTCGCTCGCGAAGTTTGCCGCCGCAGTCGATAAATGTCTTTTGCACGAAACCGACCTCAGTGATGTGAAACGAAACTGGCACCGGTGATCCATTCGGTAGAGCTAGGCGAAAATGCCGCTCCGAGTGATCAGCCAAGAGAGATTTAAGATCGGAAAGTTTCATGGCTTTTGCGTGTTTTTGGCAGACTTTGCGAGCTTCACGGGACCCGGGCAGCAACTGCCCTCGCGCCTTGCCATGCGCGCATCCGCACGTTTGAGGTCCGCCGCACGCAGAGCACTGCTTGGGAAGTTTTTCATCACCGACTTCAACAAGGGCAAATGCCCGCGTGCGATACGAAAATAAGTCCACTTGCCGCAAGTTTCACTCTCAAGCATGCCCGCCTTGCGGATGATCTGAACATGGCTCGATACCGATGATTGAGGCATCTCCAGGATGTCGGCCAATTCACAAACGCACATCGCACGATCCACAACCAAGCGCACGATGCGCCAACGCGTCTCGTCGGCCATTGCCCGAAAAAATGATACGGCTTCGCTCATGACGAAAATAATCGTCACGAAAATTTTCGGGATGTCGAATGGAAAATCATCGCGAACAAATTTTTCACCCCCCATCCGGATTACCTCTTGGATTCAAAACACAAAAAAGCCCGACGATTTACCATCGGGCTTTTCATGACATGAATGGATGCCGCATCTTACCAGACGCTTTGTTTCACATAGATCACATCGTAGGGCCTGACATAGAACGGACTGCTCTGTGCTGAGGTGAGGGTGTCATTCATGTTGAGGAGATAACGCATGCTTTTGCCTTCCTGATTGCGCACCAGAACCACCTGTTTCGGATTGGCCATGCGCGTGAATCCGCCGCTCTCCATTACCGCTTCCAACACAGTCATCGGCCGATCCAGCGGAATTCTTCCGGGTCGCAATACCTCGCCCGAGACATAGACCCCCGCAGCAGCATTCTCCAATGTGACCTGCACATTCGGGTCCTGCAAATGTGGTTGGTAAAGTGCCGTCAAATTCGCCTGCAAAGCTGCGATGGTGCGACCGGCCGCCTGCACATCGCCAACCGTGGGCAGACTCAGTCGGCCACTGGCAGGAATTTTCTGACGCGTATCCAGTTCTGGTGCCCCGCGAAAGGTCACTTTCACTTCATCGCCTGCCGATAGGACGCCGCCAAAGCCGGCGATCCTCGCTTCCGATGGAATGGCCGCGGAAGTGCCTCCATTTTCACAACCCACCAAAACGGCGGCCAATGCCATTGCCGAAAAGGTTTCTATGATCAGGCTACATGTCCGCCTGCCGACTCTTTTTTTGTTCTTTGTCTTCATGGTGCTCATTTCTGTTTCTTAGCGATCGGGATAGAAAATTTTTCGTCTCACTCAAATCCCCCACTCTAGATGATCAATCCAATCATCAGGCAAGGCCGCGTCTTCAACACGCGTGGCGATACGACCTTCCCACTGTGGATTGAAAGAAGTGCTGGTGCCGTAAACGGTGATGAGATCCTCCGCGCCGATGCTGCGAATCGCATGACCCACTCCCGGCGGAATTACCACGCCACCTGTATCGGGACCGCTGCGCGTATCGCCGGAAATGATCAATCGCATCACCCGCCGCGTCATCCCGTCTCTTTCATCCACCAAAATCATCTCACCCACGCCCGTGAGAAAAAACATCACATCCCATTGTTCGAGACCGTATGGCCTGCGCGAGTAATCATCGGGATGCTCAATATACAACTGTCGAAACCAGTCGGCTGGGTCGATGTCATCCGGCAGATAGGGCGGATGAATGTGAAACCCTTTGGCACTGTCGCGATGCATCAGCGCCGATGCCCACTGACTCGGAGTGAGGCCTATTTTCGAAAGCACTCCGTCATCCATGCGCGCAAGCTCGGAAAAATGCCCCCTGCCCTTTTGCGGGTAGACCTTGCGCGGAATAACCTCAACGCCCGGAATCCATGCGTCCGTCAATTGCTCGCGACCCGAGATTGCCTCGATAACACCAATGCCATCACCCGACACGCGCTTCAACAGATTAGGCGACGCATAGTTTCTTGTCTCCAATCTCAACCTCGCCTGAGGCCGCAAGCCTCTCCATGATTCATGAACCGCCATAATCAATTTTCAAAAAGCGCTACAAACGCTTGAGGTATTCGCCGTAGGGCGTGCCTTCGTACTTCGCGATCGAATCGTCGAACTGGCCGCGATCGATCATACCTTGCGTCAGTGCGATTTCCTCGGGACATGCGATCTTGCAACCCTCGCGCTCCTGAATGCCGCGCACAAAACCTGTCGCCTCGGCCAATGAGTCGGGCAAGCCCGCATCAAACCACGCGATACCGTCATCGAGCAGCTCGACATTCAATTCGCCACGCTCGAGATAAACCCGATTGAGATCAGTGATCTCAAGCTCACCACGCCTGGACGGTCGCAATTGTCGAGCGTGATCAACAACCTGGTGATCGTAAAAGTAAACGCCCGGCACGGCATAGTTCGACTTTGGCCGACGAGGCTTCTCTTCAAGCGACACAGCCATGCCATCATCATCAAGCTCGACCACTCCAAATTGCTCGGGTGTTTCAACCTCACAGCCGAAAACCGTCGCCCCTTGAGTCCTTTGCGATGCGGCTTTCAAAGCCTTCGGCAAGGCATCGCCATGCATCAAGTTATCGCCCAGCACAAGGCAGACAGGCTCGCCATCGATGAATTCCTCACCAATCAAAAAAGCCTGCGCGAGGCCGTCTGCTCGCTCTTGCTCGGCATAATAAATATCAAGCCCCCATTGCGAACCATCGCCCAGCAGTGCTGAAAATCCCGCGAGATCGCGCGGATTCACTATCACCAATATGTCCCGAATGCCGGCAAGCATCAGCATCGAAAGCGGATAATAGATCATCGGTTTGTCATAAACCGGCACCAGCTGCTTGCAGACGGAATGCGTGATCGGAAACAATCGACTGCCAGTGCCACCCGCAAGAATGATGCCACGCCGCGAGGGAGCCTCTTCTGCCATCACCCCGATGTCAT
>JBEEOX010000079.1:0-7312 GCA_041191425.1 Verrucomicrobiota bacterium
CGTTTGTAAGCCTGCTTTGGCTGATCGCTGCGGTGCTATTGGCTCTGGCCATTCAGTTTATCTACTACATGTCTCGTATTTGGCTGCAATCATGGGTCAGCCCCGTACACCTAATTCGCGGCTGCCGCGACGCCCTTACCATGGCGTTCTCCACCGCCAGCTCGACCGCCACGATGCCCCTCACCTACCAATGCCTCGTCGAGCGCGTGAAGGTGCGAAAATCATCCGCCAACCTCGGAGCCTTGGTCGGCGCAAATTTCAACAACGACGGCACCGCCCTCTACGAAGCGATGGCCGCACTCTTCATCGCGCAACTGCTCGGACGCGATCTTGATTTCGCACAACAAGCGGTGGTCGTGCTCTGCGCCGTAGCGGCATCCGTCGGAGCCGCCGGCATTCCCTCGGCTGGACTCATCACGATGACGCTGGTCTTCACCGCCGTCGGCCTACCGCTTGAATACAGCCTGTTGCTCGTGCCCATCGATTGGTTCCTCGACCGCTTTCGCACGATGATCAATGTGAGCGGCGACCTCTGCGTTTCATGCGTACTTGATGGACGAGAAAAACAGACGGATAGCGAAACCTGATCGCATCGACGCGCAAGCTCCACGCCGTTTTTTCATTCCGCCTTCATCACGCCCAACGGTGAGGGTGTGAGTTTTTCCGCCGCCACCGCGCGCAGCGATGCGATGGTTTTTTCCGGATCAAGCCGGTTGAGCGGGTAAAGCGAATAGCCGCCGCCGATGTCGACACCATGACTCTCGCGCATTTCAAAATGCAGGTGCGCGGGATAATAACCGTTCGCGGTGCCGACCGTGCCGATGCGTGATCCGCGTGCGACGAGATCGCCGGGCTTCACATCGATGCGGTCGAGGTGGGCGTACATCGAATGCAGCGATCTCCCATCGGACGCTCGATGCGCGACAAGAATCAACTTGCCCCAACCGGGCGAAGGCTCGGCCGCGTAAAGCACAAGTCCGTCGGCGACGGAAAATACAGGATCGCCCAAATCGGTGTTCATGCCACCGATGCCATTGAGATCATCGCCGGTGTGACGCCCGCCGCGTTTCTCATTCATTTCCCAAAATTTCTGCGCGTTGTAGACCAGCGCGCCATGCTCGGAACCGAGCGGCAAATCAAAGCGCGTCGCACGCGGCACCATAGCTGCCTGCCATGCCGAAAGCGTGTGAAAGCGAAAATCCGGCTCGCCGTGTGCGGGCTTTTCAAGCGGATCATCGGCACTCTGCAGTCCGCCAGGGCCCAGTGAAACCAGACGCTCGGGACGCCACAGCCAGAGCCCGGCCATCACGGCGAGGATCAACAGCACCCACAAAATCCACACACTGGTTTGACGGCGGTTCACTCCTGAAGCCTGACCCCGCCCCAGCCACAAATCAAGCCACCCGCGATAAATCCCTTTCCATCTTTGACAATCCGCCGATGGGCAGACACTTTCGCGCCGCAAACCAGCAACCACTCACATCATGGCCTACGATCTCATTGTCATTGGTGGCGGCCCTGCGGGCTATGTCGCCGCCATCCGCGCCTCGCAACTTGGAAAATCCGTCGCTTGCATCGAAGCCGACCGCGCCGGCGGCACCTGCCTCAACTGGGGATGCATCCCAACCAAGGCGTTGCTCAAAAATGCCGAACTCTATCACACGCTCACCCACAAGGCCGCAGAGTTCGGACTCAAAATCGATGGCCTTTCCTACGACTGGTCGGCCGTGGTCGGTCGCTCACGCAAAGTTTCCGACAAACTTGCAGGCGGCATCGAGTTCCTATTCAAGAAAAACAAGGTCGATTATGTTCGCGGATTTGGATCGATCGAAGGCACGGGCAAGGTCAGTGTCAAAGCCGCCGATGGATCGGTCAAAACCCTTGAAACCAAGGACGTTCTCATCACCACCGGTTGCAAGTCGCGCGAACTTCCAACACTGCCCTTCAATGGCAAGTCGGTGATCGGCTCAAAGGAAGCGATGACCCTCGCCGAGCAACCAAAGGAAATGATCATCATCGGCGCCGGAGCGATCGGCGTGGAGTTTGCCTACATCTACAACGCCTTCGGCACCAAGGTCACACTCGTCGAAATGGCGCCGCGCATCCTTCCGGTCGAGGACGACGAAGTCGGCGACGCGCTCGAGAAGTCACTCACCAAGCAAGGCATCCGCTGTCTCACCAACACCAAGATCACCGCACAAAAAGATCTCGGCACGCATGTCGAACTCACGGTCGATGGACCGAAGGAAAAAGGCACGATCAAGGCCGATGTCTGCCTCGTCGCCATCGGCATCCAGCCGGTGCTGCCCGGCGGCACGCAACCCGCCCTCTCCGAGCGCGGATATATCAATGTCGGCGACCGCTATGAAACTTCGATCCCCGGCGTCTACGCCGCGGGCGACATCACTGGCCCGCCATGGCTCGCCCACACCGCTTCGTTCGAAGCCGTGCAAGCGGTCGAAGGTCTCTACGTTGCCGGACACAAACCTCGCAAGGTCACCAATTTTCCCGGCTGCACCTACTGCCATCCGCAAGTCGCCTCGGTCGGCAAAACCGAACGCGCACTCAAGGAAGCCGGCATCGAATACAGTGTCGGCAAGATCCCCTTTGTCGCTATCGGCAAGGCAATCGCCTCGGGTGAGCCCGATGGCTTCGCCAAGCTGCTTTACGGAAAGAAACACGGCGAGTTGCTCGGCGCCCACATCATCGGCGAAAACGCCACCGAACTCATCGCCGAGATGGGCCTCGCCCTCGACCAGGAGCTCACTGCCGAGGAAATCCACGCGACCATCCACGCCCACCCGACGATGTCCGAGGTGATCCACGAAGCGACCCTCGCCGCCGAGGGTCACGCGATCCACTTCTGATCGCGAGCGGCTTCGAGATCCATTCCGAGCACCCTCATCGATCCCCCTTGAAATGCGTTTCGAGGGGGCAAACTGGCTGATTGACACCTGCCCGCGTGCTCGCCTAGCCTCCCGCGCGTTTCGCCGCCAGCGGGTCCTTTGTCCGCACCCTCACCACAGGGCGAAAGCATCTCCAACAACCACATACCACTACGATGGCTACGAAAAAGAAGGCGGCAAAACCTGCTGCCAAAAAAAGCGCACCGAAGGCCGCCAAATCCGCGGCATCCAAAAGCAAGGCAAAGTCCGCATCGGGCAAAGGTCTCAAGTACGTTTACACCTGGGGAGCCGGTAAGGCCGATGGTGATGGCGGCATGAAGGCGCTGCTCGGCGGCAAGGGCGCCAACCTTGCGGAAATGACCCGCATCGGTCTGCCAGTGCCTCCAGGCTTCACGATCACGACCGAGGTCTGCACTTACTACTATGCCAATCGTAGAAGCTACCCGGCCTCACTCCAATCGCAGATGGAAGCCGGCGTTGCCAACATGGAAAAAATCATGGGCTGCAAGTTCGGCGATGCCAAGGGCATGCCGCTGCTCGTAGCCGTGCGCTCCGGTGCCCGTGACTCGATGCCGGGCATGATGGACACCATCCTCAACCTTGGCCTCAACGACGAAACGGTGAAGTCACTCGCCGCCGCCACCAAGAACGAGCGCTTCGCATGGGACTGCTATCGCCGCTTTGTCCAGATGTACGGCGACGTCGTGCTCGGCGTGCAAAAGCGCGAGGGTGAAGACCACGAACCCTTCGAAGTCGTCATCGAGGATTTCAAACATCAGAAATACCACCGCGACATCATCGACTCCGACCTGACCGCGGCCGACCAACAGGAACTCGTCAAGCGCTTCAAGGCACTCGTCAAAGAACGCACCGGCAAGACCTTCCCAAGCAATCCGTGGGACCAACTCCGAGGTGCCGCTGGTGCCGTCTTTGGTTCATGGATGAACGACCGCGCGATCGTTTACCGCCGCAAGTACAACATTCCCGCCGAGTGGGGTACCGCCGTCAACGTTCAGGCGATGGTCTACGGCAACACTGGCGACAAGTCCGGCTCGGGCGTCGCCTTCACCCGCAACCCCGCCAACGGCGCCAACGAATTCTACGGTGAGTTCCTCATCAACGCCCAAGGCGAAGATGTGGTCGCCGGCGTCCGCACTCCGGAGCCGGTCATCAACATGAAGAAGCAAATGCCGAAGTCGTATGCCGAACTCATGAAGGTTCGCACGATCCTCGAAAAACACTTCAAGGATGTGCAGGACGTCGAGTTCACCGTGCAAGACGGCAAGCTGTTCATGCTCCAGACCCGCAACGGCAAGCGCACCGCCGCCGCCGCGCTCAAGTTCTCGATGGACATGGTCAAGGAGAAGCTCATCGACTGGAAGACTGCTGTGCTCCGCAACCCGGCCGAACAGCTCGACCAACTTCTCGCGCCGATCTTCGACGCGGCCGATGTGAAGAAAGCCAAGGCCATCGCCACCGGTCTTCCCGCCGGCCCTGGTGCCGCCTCCGGCAAAATTTACCTCAACGCCGATCGCGCAGCCGCTGCCGAAGCAAAAGGTGAAAAGGTTCTGCTCGTCCGCAACGAAACCAGCCCGGAAGACCTTCGCGGCATGATCGCTGCCGAAGGCATTCTCACCGCCAAGGGTGGTGTCTCATCGCACGCCGCACTCGTTGCCCGCCAGATGGGCAAGGTCTGCGTCTGCGGCGCCTCAGCCGTTGAGATCGATTACGAGAAACTCACCGTCACCGCCGCTGGTCAGAAGTTCAAGGAAGGTGACTACCTCTCCATCGACGGCACCTCCGGCACGGTCTATGGCGGACAGCTCAAGACCGCTCCTTCGGAAATCATCACCGGCATCGTCAGCAACGACAAAGCCGCTCGCAAGACCGAGAAGTTCAAGAGCTTCCTCCAACTCATGGAGTGGTGCTCGAAGGTCACCAAGCTCGGCGTCCGCACCAATGCCGACACGCCCGAGCAGACCCGCATCGCGATGGCCTTCGGTGCCACTGGCATCGGCCTCACCCGCACCGAACACATGTTCTTCGAAGGTGATCGCATCGACGCAATGCGCGAGATGATCCTCGCCACCACCGAGAAGGCACGCCGTGCGGCTCTCGCCAAACTCCTGCCTTATCAGCGTGAGGACTTCACCGGCATCTTCAAGACCCTCAAGGGTTTCCCTGCCACCATCCGCCTCCTCGACCCGCCGCTTCACGAGTTCCTGCCCCACACCAAGGAGCAACAACTCGACCTCTCGAAGAAAATTGGCATCAGCGTCGAGAAGATCATCCAGCGCGTCGCCGAACTCCACGAGTTCAACCCGATGCTCGGCCACCGCGGCTGCCGCCTCGGCATCGCCTATCCGGAAATCACCGAGATGCAGGCACGCGCCGTCTTCGAAGCCGCTGCGAATGTCGCGAAGAAAAACATCCCGGTGAAACCCGAGGTGATGATCCCGCTTGTCGGCTTCCAGAAGGAATTCGACCTTCAGGCGGAAATCGTCCATCGCGTCGCCAAGGAAGTGATGACCGAGAAAAAGGTGAAGTTTGAATACCAGGTCGGCACCATGATCGAAGTCCCACGCGGCGCGCTCACCGCCGACGAGATCGCCAAGGGCGCCGAGTTCTTCAGCTTCGGCACCAACGACCTCACCCAGACCGCTCTCGGCATCAGCCGCGACGATATGGGCGCCTTCCTCATGCCCTACACCGAAGCGGAAGTCTTCAAGAAGAACCCCTTCGCCACGCTCGACAGCACCGGCGTTGGCCAACTCATGGAGATCGCCGCCGCCAAAGGCCGCAACACCCGCCCGAACATCAAGCTCGGCATCTGCGGTGAGCACGGCGGTGATCCAGACTCGGTGAAATTCTGCCACAAGCTCGGCCTCAACTACGTGTCCTGCTCGCCCTACCGCGTGCCGGTCGCCCGCCTCGCCGCCGCCCAAGCCGCGATCGAGGATGAAAAGGCTGCTCCTGCGAAGAAGCCCACCAAAAAGGCCAAGAAGAAGTAATTCGTGGCGGCGGTTTTCAACCGCCATGCCAACCATTCCAAAGCCGCCTCGGGAAACTGGGGCGGCTTTTTTCGCGCTTAATCCATTGATATCCAATAATTTGAAAAAATCACCCACCCGAATCCCTCATTTTTCCAAAACCTCGATCCCTCGCAATTTCATGGCAGCGCGGCTCGTTCCGTGTCATATCTTTACCCGATAGTCAGACCCTCTTGGTCGCTTGCCGACGAAATGAGGATGGCGAAAAAATAAACCCATCGGATGACTCCCTACATATTTTAACAATGAACTCACGCATTCGAATCAAGTCGGCCAAACAGAGCGCCTTCACCCTCGTTGAACTGTTGGTCGTGATCGCCATCGTCATGACCTTGGCGGCTCTTTCATTGATAGGAGCCAACCGCTACATCGAAAATGGTCGAAAGGTGAAGACCTTGAGTCAGTTTCGAAATTTCGAAGCGGGATTGGCGATGTTTGTGAATGATTACCAAAGGCCACCGATTCCCGAATCCAAGTGGAACTATGGCTGGGATACGATCTACGGAGATCCGGGTGGCAAGTACACGACGCAATTTCTTGTTTCCGCGCTCAAGGGCGACCTCGAAGATGGAGATGGTGATTATGCCTACGACGGTGAAACTTTTTCCGCTAGGGCCGCCAATCCTCGCAATGAAACCTATCTGACCTTTCCCTACGCGCCCGACAACAAGGGCGGAGTTGGAAAAGACGGCAAACTCTATGATCCATGGGGCGGCGAAATCATGGTCGCGATCAATGTGTTGAATTCCATCGATGGTGAGATGTCCGACTTCAACAACGGCAAAAACGATCGTCGACTCCACACCTGGGACCTTGCCGAGTACACCGAAACCAAGCCCAAGGAGCAGTCCTATGTGCTCTGGTCTTACGGCAAGGATAAGAAAAAAGGCAAAAACGCTCCCGATGTGAACAGCGTCGTTTCACTCAAGAGCAGCGACGATGTGGTTTCGTGGTGAGATCTGAAGGCGTATAAGAAAAAGCCTCTTCTTTTCGCCCGCTTACTTGAAACTTTTTCCTACTCCACATTCTGCACCTGCTCGCGGATCTTCTCGAGCTCGGTCTTGGCCTCGACGATCGTTTGGGAAATGCTCGCATCGTTGGCCTTTGATCCAATGGTGTTGAATTCGCGAAACAGTTCCTGACACAGGAAATCCAACGCACGCCCCGGCGCATCGTCGGCCTCAAGGTACTCGCGAAATTTTGCGAAATGCGAATCAAGGCGCGTCAATTCCTCACTCACATCGCAGCGATCGGCAAACAAGGCGAGTTCCTTGATCAGACGCTCGTCGTTGAGATCAAGTTCAATACCCGCATCGCGCAAACGCTTGTAAAGAACTTCACGCTGACGCGGCAGTC
>JBEEOX010000080.1:0-7168 GCA_041191425.1 Verrucomicrobiota bacterium
TGCGCGCATGATTTCGCACAAGACCTTTGTTCATCTCAACTCCATCGAACGCCGCGCGCGCAAGGATGTGATCCAAGCCGACGATGTGCTCGCGTGGTACAAGGTGCGCGACCAATTCCAGAGCTACATGCTCCATCAGGGAAAAAAATTCGTGCAACGGTTCGATGCCAACACCTACCTGCGCATCATCGATCTTTGGTCACGCTACGATGCCACGCAGGAAGGTGATGCCGAATCGCCCGCGGCGCTTTTTCAGCGCTCCCGCGCTGCCAACCAGCGTTGGTTGGTCTTTTCGATCGACTCAGATTTTTGCTTTTATCCCGAAGAGCAAACCGAATTGGTCAAGCACCTCGAGCGCGCCAAGGTCGATTGCATGCACATCACCGTGCATTCGGAAAAAGGCCACGATTCCTTCCTCCTCGAGCCCAACCTCTACACCCCGCACATCGCGTGGATGTTGGAGAGAGCCGCTCAATAATCCGCCACCGGGCTGTTGCTGGCGCTTTCCTCAGCAGGGTCGAATTCGGCGGCGAGGCGGGCGATTTGGGCGCAGTTGCTTTGCCATTTTGTGGCGGACCATGCAACGGGTGGATGGAGCACGCGTCGGCGAAAGCGTTCGACACGATCATGAGCTTCATGCCGCATGCCGAGTGGCAGTTCGCCGATCGCACTGGCGGCGGCTTCTGCGGTGTCGATGCGGTGACAGATCATGGCCAAGTCATTGCCGGCCCGAATCGCCAATTTCACATCCTCACCGCGACCATATCGCTTGGTGATCGCGCCCATATCGAGGTCGTCGGTCATCACGAGGTGATGATCGAAGCCGAGCTGATCGCGTAAAAATCTGCGTATGATTTTCGGCGAAAGCGACGCGGGGAAATCGGGATCGATGTTCGGAAACTCGATGTGCGCGAGCATGATCGAATCCAGCTCGGGCATCAGCGCGGTGTAGGGGATTACATCCTCGCGCAGCAACTCCTCGATTGTCGCTGGTGACGAAGGCAGATCGTGATGTGGATCAGAAACAGCGCGACCGCAGGCAGGAAAGTGCTTGCCGCAACTGGCGATCGAGCGTTTTCGCATCCAGCGGTTCCAATGTCCTGCATAATCAATCACGCGCTGCGGATTGCGCCCCCAGCAACGCCCGCGCAAGGCATTGGCCAGACCGGGGAAATGAGCGAGATCAAGCACCGGCGCGAAGTTGAGGTTGCAGCCCAAGAGTTGAAGCAGGTCGCCGGTCAAGGCGCCGGCATCAGCAATTTTTCCCATGTCAGCACGTGCCGCCAAGGCCTCGGCCGATGGCAGCACTGGCGCAATTTCTTTCGTGCGCGTGACTCGTCCGCCTTCCTGATCAATGCCGATGATCGGCAAATCGACCGACAGACCGCGAAGATCGTCGGTGAGTTTGCGCGTTTGTTCGGGCGAAACGATGTTGCGCGAAAAAAGGATGTAGCCCGCGGGCTGCAATCGACGAAACAGAGCCGCCTCTTCCGGTTTTAATTCCGGCCCTTCAAGCCCCAGCAACAACAAGGATCCATCGCCCATCGGCAGCACTCAAACAGCTCGAAGCGTGTTTGTCGATCCCGCGCCATGCTCCTCACAAAGGCCTGCCGTACGTGTCACAGCGATTGTGCCAGCCCGGCTCCCAGCGTTTTTCGCCGCGTTCGGGTGGAGAGTTGCTGATGCGTCTTGAAAGCACGCGCTTGGCGGCGGCGGCAAATTCCTTTGCGGCGCTCGGACCTGGTTGGACATCGCGCATTTCGCCGAGCACTTGCAGCAAGCCCCAACCGCGGCCCTGGTAGCGCTCGGCCTTGGAGCAACCGTCACCCTTGAAGTTCACATAATCGATCAGCGCATAGACCCCTTGCGGACTGGTGGCGACTTTATGATAATTTGCTTCGATGCGCTTTCGCTCCGAGCTCGGTGCGGCGGCGAGGATTCTTGGCAGCGCTTCTCGTGATCGCGTGATGATAAAATCCGTTTGCAAGCAAACATTTGCCGCGAGCCATTTGCGCAGCGAACTGAGGCGAGGTCCGTTGAATTCGCGCTGGAATTGCGCCTTGCTCGTCCACGGGCTGTGCCGCTCAAGCGCGACCTCGGGCAACTTGGCGCCTTTGCTTTTTGCGTAGCTCACAAAACTCGGCCAGCTTTCGTCGAATCGCCCCTTGAATCCCGCTGGGTACCAAATGAAATGCCCGATGCCGAGTGAGGGAAATTCCTCGCCTGCATTCCATGTCGTGAGCCCGCTCACGCTCCCGCCGCATTCATTCTGCCAAATTTTACGCCCGATCTGATCTTTGCGCGCCGCATCCAAGGCCATCGCTGTCGGCGAAACTGCAAACATCAGCGCCACCGCCAAAATACAAAATCTCATGCATTTCATTTCAAAACCTTCGCGGCTTGAGATGGAAATGGCAACATCAAGCAATTAGCTGGAACGAGGATCTCCCAAACGATGGAGGAATCCAATTGACCGCCCGATCGCTGATTTCTCATTGTCGCGTTCATGTTTAACGCCTCCTTTTGGGACAAGCTGCTGTCGTTTTCGGGACTGGATTTGGCGAAATGGCTCCTCAGTGCCCTAATCATCGTCGCGGTGAACAAGGTGCAGCTTTTCAACGACCGGCTCTCGGCCCTTTTGATCGCACTGCCGCTGACCTCGCTGTTGGCGATGATCTGGATGCATAAGGGCGGCCAGAGCTCCGAGCGTCTGGCGAATCATGCGGAGGGCACTTTCTGGTTCGTACTGCCGACCCTGCCGATGTTTCTCATTTTGCCTTGGATGTGGCGCAACGGATGGGGTTTTTGGTCGGCGCTGGGCCTGAACTGTCTCATCACCGCCGCGCTATTCTGGATCATGGTCGCGGTCCTGCGGCGTTTTGGCATCGATCTGATGCCAAGCTGAGCCCCGAGAACGGCTGAACGGGTCCTCGGCCGGGGCAATTTATCGCGTATCCACCTGACTTTAGGCTTGTCACAGCCCCCCAGATTTGCTTGGGTCTTCGGCCCGGCGCGTGTGCCGTCCACCCATCATCCACCTTCCAAAGACTTGAGCGAAAAAGTTCCGTCACCAAAGCCTGAGAATGTTATCCCATTCGAGCAGGCGCGGCCGGATTCGCGATTTCCCGGATCTCCTATGAAAAGCGACCTCCTCGAAAAGGCATCTGAAATTGTCACCGACCCCCTCGTCCTGATCAACCTCGTGTCGCAGCGCGTGCGCCAGTTGAACAGCGGTCGTTCGCCCTTGATTCCTGTCCGCCCGAGCATGGGGGTTGCGGACATCGCCCTTACGGAAATCATCGAGGGCAAGATCCAGTTGGTCGAGAAGGTCGAGGCGTGATTGCTTCTGCCTCGGGCCGTGAGATTTCATGAGTGCGGAAATCGCCACCAACCGGAAGGCCGGACGCGATTTCCACATCCTCGAAAAATTCGAAGCCGGCATCGAACTCAAAGGCACCGAGGTCAAATCGATCCGTGCCGGAAAAATCAATGTGTCCGACGCCTTCGCGCGGGTCGAAGGCAATCAGGTTTTTCTCTACGGTTGCGACATTCAACCTTGGCAAACGGCGGGCGAGTGGTTCAACCACATGCCCAAGCGTCCGCGTCGTTTGCTTTTGCACAAACGCGAGATCCTCAAGCTCGCTGCCGCGACTGCGATCAAGGGCTGCACGTTGCCGCTGCTTCGCATGTACTGGAAAAACCGTCGTGTGAAGGTCGAGATCGGCATCGGCAAGGGCAAGACGCATTCGGATCAGCGCCAGGACCTGAAGAAAAAAGTCGAGCTTCGTGAGGCGCAGCGCGAGATGGCGCGATTCAATCAGCGCTGAAGAAACAGCATCCTATTCCGGTGTAGGCTCTTCAGCCTGAGGCTTTGGTGGCAGATCCGTGGGAGGACGCGCGATGACGGGCGAGGGCTCTGAGGGTTTTTCCGATGGAGTCGAAGTCGCGGCTTTGAGTTCTTTGTCTTCCGGCATCGTCAGCATGTCGGGCAATCGCAATCCGTCATCCGGCATCATCGACTTTGATGGCTCCGCCGCCTCGGGCACGATGGTTGCCACGGGCGCAGTTTCGGCGGCTTGGGTGGATTCTACCGGCGGCTTGCTAGGCTCAGCCTCGGGCGCGGAGGTTTTCGATTTGAAAAACGAACATGCAGGCAAACAGACAAGGCAGATGGCGATCATGCCATGCTTGAAAATTTTTTTGTCTGCCAAATTAGTGCGCATCGACTGTCACCAGCAAAGCCGCTTGCGCCTTGTCGTGCAAGGGAGAAGCGAAATCGCTTGATGCGGCGCGATGGCGGACGATTCTTCGCGGCATGCAGATTCGTTCCGCCGACCTGGTTGCCAGCGCAAGCGATCTGGCGGGATGCCCCGATTGGCAGCTGCCGGAGTTCGCGCTGATCGGTCGATCGAATGTTGGCAAATCGTCGTTGGTGAATTTGCTCACCAACCGCAAGGGCTTGGCCAAAGTTTCGGCAACGCCGGGCAAGACGCGGCTGATGAATTTTTTTCTGATCAACCAGCAATGGGGACTTGTCGATTTGCCGGGCTACGGATTTGCCAAAGTCGCCAAGGAGGAATCCCATGCGTTCAATGAGCGCTCTGGCGATTACATCGTCAGTCGCGCCTGCCTGCGTTGCGTGTTGGTCCTGATTGATTCGCGTCATCCACCGCAGCGCATCGACATGGACTTTATCGAATGGCTCAGCGGAACAGGTGTGCCATTTGTGATCGTGTTCACCAAGGCCGATAAACAATCGGCGGGAAAGACGCGCGCCAATGCCGCGGTATTTCGCGAGCATGTCGCCACTCGAATTGGCGTGGAGCCGAAAATTTTGGTCAGTTCGGCGCTCTCGCGCGAGGGTCGGGGAGATGTGATGAAGTTCATCGAGAGTCGGCTTGAGGGAAATCGCTGAATTTCAGAGGTTTTGCCAGTCGAATGCATCAACCACCACAACTCTCGCAACATTTAAGAACGAATTGTTTATGCGACTGCTAATTCTGATTTGGGCCATGTGCCTCTGCGCCGCCGCCCGGCCGTGGAGCGAGGATGTGATTTATTTCGTCATGACGGATCGCTTCCGTGATGCCGATACCACCAACAATGTTCCAAAAGGCAGCGATCCGCAGCTTTACGATCCGACACAGAAGAACATCAACCTGTACCACGGTGGTGACCTGCGCGGACTCGAAAAAGCGATCCAAAGCGGATACTTCAACGATCTTGGTGTGACTGCGCTCTGGCTCACACCGGTGGTCAAGAATGTGTGGAGGTCGGGCTACGATCTGGGCGGATGGAAATCCGGCTACCATGGCTACTGGACACAGGACTGGCTCGACATCGATCCGCATCTTGTAAGCCGCGAGTCACTCGATGGCAAACCTTACAGCGACGACGCGAATGGCCGCATGGAGCACTATCGCGATTTTGTGAAACTTGCGCACAGCAAAGGCATCAAGGTCATCCAGGATGTCGTGCTCAATCACGCCGGCCCCGTTTTTTATTACGATGCCGATGGCGATGATGTGTTTGATGAAGCCGAAAAGGACGAGTGGGTGCAGCCGTTCAAGCGCGATGGGTATCATGCAAACGCCAAGTGGGCGAATGTGCCGCGATGGAATGCGGCAAAGGTCCAGCCCGATGGCCCGCGTGAGTTGTTGGGAAAAATGATCGACACGCGCGGCTCGCTCGCGCGTTTGGAAAGCTACGGCCGCAAGGGGTTTTCACCCGATAGCCTCAGCAAGACCGATGGCGAGGAAGTGACCTGCGATTTCTTTTCGCTGCGCGATTTCTGGACGCATCCAGAGGGTGAGTACTTCGATGAGCTCGTTGACGAGTTTGTGCGCATCTATGATTTTTACCTCAGCCATGTGGGTGTCGACGGATTGCGCATCGATACGATCAAGCATGTGCACCATGAATTTTGGGATGCTTTCACTGAGCGGCTCAGAGCGCGCCTTGGCCCTAAGGCGGCCGACAAGTTGCTCTTTGGCGAAATATATGATGGCAACCCCGAGATTCTAGGCCGCTACACCTGGCGCTCGGATTGGCCCGCAAGTGATGAGCCCGGGCTCGATGGCGTTCTCGATTTCCATTTCTGTTTCAGCGCGCGCGAATATCTGCGTCATCCCGACGGTCAGTACGGCTCGCCCAAGTCGCTCGAAAAAGCCTTACTCACCCGCACATCAAACGGCTCAAAAGGTCGTCCGGTTTACAATCCCAACCCCGGACCCGACAGCCTCAATGCGCAGCAGAAAATCATCACCTTCATCGAAAATCACGACGGACTTAACCGCTTCCGTGTGGCTGGTGTGAGCGAACGCCGCAACCGACTTGCCCAAGGCCTTGTGCTCACCATGCCCGGTATACCGTGCATCTATTACGGCACCGAAAATGCGATGCTCGATCCCGATGGAAAAATTGGTGAGGATGGCGAAAGTGGACGCTTCACCTTTTTGCCGCGCGTCGGATCGGTACCGATGTCTGAATTGAAATCATCTGCTTCGTTCAAAGAAATTTCTGCTCTTACATTATTGCGCAAAAAAATGCCGGTGCTACGAAGCGGTTCTTTCGTTCCGCTGTGGACCGATTCGGCTGGCGAATCAAGCGACGATGGTGTGTTTGCTTACGCTCGCGCTAGCGAGGATGGTGAATCATTTGCCGTGGTTGTGATCAATGCCTCGAATGAACCACGAATGACGGGTGGCATGAATCACGCCATGAGTCTTCCCGCCACGCTCAAGACCGAGGGCAAATACTTGCGACCAGTGCTGACCATTGGCTCGGAGAGCGCAGGTGATGTCCCACCATTTGATGCCGCAGGTCCTCTGCACTTGCCTGTGCCTGCCGAGAGCCTCGTTGTGTATCAGGCCGAGCTTCAAGTTGTCGGCGCTCAACAAAACTAGCGCAAAAGAGCATTCAGTTCTTTTTCAAGAAACTTCGCCGTCAGCGATTTCTTGGACTTGGCGATTTGTTCTGGCGACCCTTGAGCAACGATCTCACCGCCGTTAGCGCCTGCTTCAGGGCCGAGGTCGATGATCCAATCGGCTTCGGCGGCGACGGCCATGTGATGTTCGATGACGACAACCGTGTGACCCTCGTCGACGAGTCTGTGGAGCACATCGATGAGGCGAGTAATGTCTTCCAGATGGAGGCCGACCGTGGGTTC
>JBEEOX010000081.1:0-7057 GCA_041191425.1 Verrucomicrobiota bacterium
TAAAAATTAAGGCTGGAGAAAAATTTCACGGAACTCATATTCAAGCGTCATCATTTCGTAATCCACCCAATCACTCACCATGTTCAAAAAAGTCATCGGCCAAGACCAAGGCGAAAGCACCCGCCCCGCCACTTCCACCAGCTCCGAAGCCCGCTCGACGGACTCTCTCACGCCTTCCGTTCAATCTGCCTACTCGGCATCCAGCTCATCCTATAGCTCAGCATCCGCAACTCCTCGCAGCAACTCACCTCAAGCCTCGCGCAATGTGCTCTCTTCCGATGTGGAAATCAAAGGCTCGGTCAAGTTCACCAACGATCTCGTGATCGACGGAAAAATCGAAGGTCAAATTTCCTCCGAAGGAAACCTGACAATCGGCGAAAATGCTCGCATCAAGGCAGAGATCAGCACCGCGACCATCATGGTCTACGGTAAAGTTCACGGCAATCTCACCGCCACCGATCGCATCGAGCTGAAGGCCAGCGCCGAAGTTGTGGGCGACATCAAGGCCAAGACTCTCTCGATCGAAGCGGGCGCGATCTTCGTCGGCAAATCCACGGTCGGCACTCCCGCCCAAGGTGCAGGTCAAGCCAGCGGCAGTACACCCGCTGCCGCCAGCAAGCCAGCACCCGCACCGACCGAGCTTCCCAAACAAGGCACGCTCGCAGGAACCATTTCCTGATTTTGAAGCACCGCCGCACCATTGATCATGGCCGATGAGCCTCTGAGCCATCGCATCCGCATCGAGTGTCCGGAATGCGGAAACTATCAACTCGAGCCGGCAATGGTGGTCTCCACCCAATGCCGGAATTGTCGGGCGGGAATTAGCGTGATCGATGGCAAAGGTGTCGTGCGCAAAACCACGACAGCACGCTTTGCCAAAACTACCCCTGATTCCGTTTCCCCACCGTCCGAGCCAAAAGCGGCACCCGTGATCGCGCCGCCAAAAAAACGCAGCCTAGGTGAAATCCTTCAGCGACTACTCAACCCTCCCGCACCACCGCGCCAACTCACCTGTTTCGACTGCCGCCACGAATTCACCGCCTCAGGCAACGCCCAATCAAGCCAATGCCCGAAATGCTGCGGCTACCTGAGCCTGCTCGATCATGAAATCACCGGGCCTTTCGAGCGCAGCATCAAAACCTGCGGCAATGTCATCATCCGCAAAAACGGCATCTTCAACGCCGCCAGTCTCATCTGCCGCGACCTCACGCTTTTCGGCAGCATCCACTGCCCGGTCGTTTGCTCGGGCGACCTGATCATTCGCACACACGCGAAAATCAACTTCCCGGTTCGCTGCCGCAACCTGATCGTGGAAAAAGGCGCCCGCGTGGAATTCCTTGGCACCATCCGTGCGGAATCCGCCCGCATCCGTGGCATCGCTCGCGGGCAATTGGTCTGTGGCGGCACAGTCACTCTCGAAAAACGCTCGCAATTTCACGGACTTGTCCGCACGACTTCGCTTGTGGCGGAACCCGGCGCCCACCACTTTGGCACCGTCGAAATCATCACTGCGGAAACCAACTCCCCCCAGACCATCTAACCACTCCGCCACCATGAGCTCGCTCGATCTCAAGCAGGAAATTCTCGAACTCAAAAAATCGCGCAACGCGGTCATCCTCGCCCACAACTATCAGTCGGCCGAAATCCAGGATGTCGCGGACTATGTCGGCGACTCTCTCGGCCTTGCCTATCACGCCAAAGAAACCAACGCCGATGTGATCGCATTCTGCGGCGTTCATTTCATGGCCGAAACCGCCAAGATCGTGAACCCGGAAAAGATCGTCGTCCTGCCCGACAAGGACGCCGGTTGCTCGCTCGAGCAATCATGCCCCGCCGAACAACTCGAGGCCTTCCTTAATGCCAACAAGGAAAAGAACTACTATGTGATCGCCTACATCAATTGCTCCGGCGCGGTGAAGGCACTCTGCGATGTGATCTGCACCTCGGGCAACGCGGTTAAAATCGTGAATCAGGCTCCCAAGGACCGACCCATCCTTTTCGTGCCCGATGAAAACCTCGGCGCCTGGGTCATGGAACAAACCGGCCGCAAAATGGACCTCTGGAAAGGCAATTGCTATGTCCATGTCGAGTTCACCCGCGAGTCGATCCAACGCATCAAATCGGAATACCCCGATGCCCTCGTCGTCGCGCACCCGGAATGCACGCAAGCGGTGCGACTGCTCGCCGATGAAGTTTGCTCGACCGAAAAAATGGTCGATTACTGCAAAAACGCGCCGGTCAAAAACATCATCGTCGTGACCGAAAGCGGCATGCTCCACCGCCTGCGCAAGGAATGCCCGGACAAGAACCTAATCCCCGGTCCCACCGACCGCTGTGCCTGCGCCGATTGCCGCTACATGAAAATGAACACCCTTCAAAAACTTCGCGACTGCCTCGCCAACCTATCGCCTCGCGTTGAAATGGATGAACCCATTCGCCAACGCGCCGAAGCACCGCTACTCAGAATGCTCGAGCAATCGAAGAACTAATTACCACTCAACACTGATCCCACCATGTCCTGGCAATCCTACAACCAGTCCATCATCCGCCTTCCGAAACTCGGCCTCTCGCTCGACTTCTCGCTCATGGGAATGAATGCCGACTTTAGCGCGACCATGACACCGAAAATCCGCAAGGCCTTCGACGACATGAAGGCACTTGAAGCCGGCGCCATCGCCAACCCGGATGAAAACCGTCTTGTTGGCCACTATTGGCTGCGTAATGCCGACCTCGCCCCCACCCCCGAACTTCGCAAGGCAATCACCGCGCCGCTGGCCGATCTCAAAAAATTCGCCGCCCAAGTTCATTCCGGCGAAATCACCTCGCCTTTAGGCACACCCTTCAAACAACTCCTGCTCATCGGCATCGGCGGATCGGCACTCGGACCGCAACTCGTCGCCGAGGCGCTCGGCACTCACGCGAAGTTGCCGATCTTTTTCTTCGATAACACTGACCCTGCGGGCATGGACGCAGTGTTGGAAAAAATCAAACCACTCGGGCTCACCAACACACTGGTGCTGGTCATTTCAAAATCCGGCGGCACCCCCGAAACCCGCAACGGCATGCTCGAGGCCGAGGCAGCTTGGAAAGCGGCAAATCTCGACTTTGGTAAGCACGCCGTCGCCATCACCGGCATCGGCTCCAAGCTCCACAAATACGCGACCGAACAAAAATTTATCACCTGTTTCCCCATGGAAGACTGGGTCGGCGGTCGCACCTCCTTGCTATCCACCGTTGGTCTCGTGCCAGCCGCACTTCAAGGGATCGACTTCGATGAACTCCTCGCCGGTGCCGCCGCGATGGATGTCGAAACACGCAAGGAAGATGCGAAGTCGAACGCCTCAATGCAACTCGCTCTCGCATGGCACCACGCCACCAATGGCAAGGGCGAGAAGGACATGGTGGTCCTGCCCTACAAGGACTCGCTCGTTCTGCTTTCCAAATACCTCCAGCAACTGGTGATGGAATCACTGGGCAAGGAACACGACCTCGACGGCAAAGTTGTCCATCAAGGCATCGCGGTCTACGGCAACAAGGGCTCGACCGACCAACACGCGTATGTCCAACAACTGCGTGACGGCGTGAACAACTTTTTCGCGACCTTCATCGAGGTCCGCAAAGGCCGCGAGGGACAAAGCATCGAAGTCGAGCCGGGCGTGACCTCCGCCGATTACCTTCAAGGCTTCCTACGCGGAACCCGCAAGGCCCTCCACGATTCGGGCCGCAAGTCGCTCACGATCTCGATCCCGGAAGTCAACCCCTTCCAACTCGGCGTGCTCATCGCGCTCTTCGAACGCGCGGTCTCGTTCTACGCCTCGCTGGTAAACATCAACGCCTACCATCAACCCGGCGTGGAGGCTGGCAAGAAGGCCGCCGGTGCATTTATCGAAGTTTTGAAAAATGTACGCGCGACGCTTACCACATCACCTCAAAGCGCCGAGCAAATCGCTGCCGCGATCAAGGCGGATGCCGAGGATGTACACCACTGCCTCGTGCACCTCGCCGCCAACGCTCAGGCAAAAGCGTCGCTCGGCGCAAGCCCGGCGCATGATACCTTCAGCGCCTGATCACCCCCTCGCCAGATGGGGGCGATAAAATGCTGGCCATTGCCAAGCACCTTGTTAGATATGGCATCACAACCCATGAATTCCACATCCGACAAATCTGACATGGCCCTTTTTTGGGGCTGCTTCATCGCGCTCATCACCACGAGCTACGCCTTCATCAGCCGAATGATTCTTTGCGGCGGTGATTTCATCAGCGACTTCGGCCTCGACAAGGTCGCCGTCGGCGAACTCCAAGGTGCGGGCATCTGGCCCTTCGGCGTGAGCATCATCATTTTCAGCCTCTTTATCGACAAGATCGGCTACAAGACGGCGATGGTCTTTTCCTTCCTCTCTTATCTTGCTTACACCGCGCTGGCGATCATGGCGTACGCCGCGATCCAAGGTGTCGAAGGTGAGGCGCTGGCCGCCGCACAAGCCAAGGGTTACAAGCTCCTCACTTGGGGCAGTATCATCCTCGGCCTCGGCAATGGCGCGGTGGAGGCCTACATCAATCCGGTCGTCGCGACCATCTTCCGCAAGGACAAGGTGAAGTGGCTCAACATCCTCCACGCCGGATGGCCAGCCGGACTTGTGCTTGGTGGACTGTGCACCATCGCTCTTGCGTCCAACGCCGACTGGCGCATCACGCTGGGCCTCATCCTTGTGCCAGCGATCATTTTCTTTGTGATGCTCATCGGTGCAAAATTCCCGAAAAGCGAACGCGAGCAGGCAGGCGTCGGTTATGTCGACATGCTCAAGGAACTCGGTGTCTTCGGTGCCTTTGTCGGATTCGGCCTCGTGGTCGCCGAACTTGGACGCGTCTTTGGATGGCCGCAAGCACTGAGCTGGACCCTTAATGAGGAACGGGTTGCCTTGACCGTCGAGTTTCGCATGACCTTTCTCATTCTTTTGCTCATTGTCGGGGCTTTTGCCGTCATCACCAAATCCTTTGGCCGCATCATTCTTGCGGTCCTGATCATCATCATGATGCCGCTTGCCACCGCTGAGATTGGCACCGACGGATGGATCAGCTCGCTGATGGAAGAACCGATGAAAGCCGCCGGTCACCATCCGGGTTGGGTCTTGGTTTACACCTCGGCCATCATGATGGTGCTGCGCTTCTTTGCGGGCAGCATCGTTCACCGAATTTCACCACTGGGTCTGCTGGCCGCTTGCTCATTGCTGGCGATCGTCGGTCTCACCTGGCTCTCGAAAACCAATGGCGCGGGCATGCTGGTGATCTTCGCCGCCGCAACACTTTACGCAGTCGGCAAAACTTTCTTCTGGCCCACGATGCTCGGTGTCACCAGCGAGCAGTGCCCGAAAGGCGGTGCGCTCACGCTGAATGCCATGGGAGGCATCGGCATGCTTGCCGTCGGCATTCTCGGATTCCCCTTCATTGGCTTCCTTCAGGAGTCATCCGCCACCGCCAAACTCCAGTCGAGCAACCCGGCCATTTATGAAACAGTCACCGTTCAGAAAAATTATCTGCTCGGCGCCTACCAAGCCATCGATCCGGTAAAAAGCGCGGCGATCACCGAAGCAGCCGACGCCGAGGCTATCAAATCAGCCACCACCACGGGGCAATTCGACGCCCTCGGAAAAATGGCAGTCTTCCCCGCCTTCATGCTGATCTGCTACCTCGGCCTCATCCTCTATTTCCGCAGCCGCGGCGGATACAAGCCGGTCAATCTCGGCGACGGAGGCCATTGACATTCCCCCACAAAAAACCCTGCCCCGGGCCGTCCATCGGCTCCGGGGTTTTTTTGTTTTTCTCAAATCGCTACAGGAACTCACGCCTTGTCCTCCCATCGGCCCTCGGCTAGAAATCAGCCCGATGAAACGCAGCCTCACCATCCTTCTTGCCCTGCTCGCACCGCTCACCGCATTTGCGGAAGCGGAAAAGCCCGCCCCCGCCAGTGCCAAGGTCCGACTCAAAACAAATCACGGCAACATCGTTCTCGAACTCAACAAGGACAAGGCCCCGGTCACGGTGGAAAACTTTCTCACTTATGTGAAAAAGAAACACTACGACGGCACGGTCTTTCATCGCGTCATTAATGGCTTCATGATCCAAGGCGGCGGCTTTGAATCGAAAGACGGCACGCTCGTCGAAAAACCCTCTGGCAAACCCATCGTCAACGAAGGCAAAAACGGCCTCAAGAATACCCGCGGTACGATCGCGATGGCTCGCACCAACGATCCGAACAGCGCGAAGGCGCAGTTCTTCATCAATGTGCAGGACAACGCGATGCTCGATTACCCAAACAACGGCGGATACGCGGTCTTCGGATCGGTCGTCGAAGGCATGGAGGTGGTCGACAAAATCAAGGCAGTCCCAACCGGCACTGGAAAAATGAAGATGCTTCACCCCGCCACAGGTGAGCCCATCGAAATGCCCGCCGACGATGTACCCAATGCCGCTGTCACGATTCTCAGCGCCACGATTGAGTGAGGCTCGCAGGGCGACCGATTTTCATTCTTTGATTCATCCGCTCACTTCAACTTGATGCAACTCTGGTTCTGCCCGCTACTCGCCTTCCTTCTCGGCTCGATCCCATTCGGGCTGATCATTTCCAAGGCCAAAGGCATCAACATCCGCGAGCACGGATCCGGCAACATTGGAGCCACCAATGTGCTGCGCGTCGTCGGCAAAAAATACGGCTACGCCTGCCTGCTGCTTGATGTGCTGAAAGGTTTCATCCCAGTCGTGATTGCGATCAACCTCGTTCAAATCGCGGGCCGCGCGCCCGGCATTCCGATTGGTTTGCCAGAGTCATTGATCTTGGAATTACCCGCCACCTCGGCGATGAAGGCCCAGCTCATCCATGTCATCACCGCCCTCTGCGCGGTGCTGGGTCACAACTACTCGCCATGGGTCAACTTCAAGGGCGGCAAGGGCATTGCGACCTCCGGCGGCGTGCTGATCGCATTGATGCCGTTCGCTGTGATCATCCTTCTCGCGATTTGGGGACTTCTTTTTATCACCACCCGCTATGTGTCCATCGCCA
>JBEEOX010000082.1:0-7050 GCA_041191425.1 Verrucomicrobiota bacterium
GCACCTTGACCAAGCGGTCGCGGATTTCTTGCTTTTGTACCGATTTCTCAAAACGCTCGCGCAGGCTTTCTTTGTCCTTGATGACTTTCTTGATATCGAAAGACACCGTCTTTGTCTGGCGATCCAGAGCGGCAGGCCCATCGCTTGGGCCGGTCGTGAATGCCTGTGTGCGGTTGGCGAGCTGAACGCATGCGAGGCGAGCGTAGGCCCGCACAAGATCGCGCACCGAACGACCGCTGGCCTGCTGGTATTTCTCCAGCATGTCCTCGATGTCATTCGTGTAGGCGGTCATTGGCATGGTGTTAATTTCTCGAATGCGTCTTCAATCAGTTGCAGCGAGTCAAATTCGGAAACTGCCTTGTTTCGCGACCAGATTCGCTGGCGATTGTGGGCGTAGTCCTCGGCATGGAGGATCTGCAAGCCTGCCGCAAAAGGCAGGTCTTCCATGATCTCGCGGTAGCCCCAGCCGGTGATCGAGGCGATGCGCCAGGCATAGCCGGCGAGCCAACCGGGGCTGTTCAGTTTCCCGGCGCTGAGGCGGAGTTTTCTTGCTCACTTGAACTCGCGAACCACTCCTCGATGCGCGTGTTCATCATCGAAACAAGTTCTTTGATGTCTGCTGAGGTCGGGTCGTTTTTGTCCATCCAGCGGTCGACTGCATCGATGAAGGTGTCGTGGTCATTGATCACCTTGCGGATCTCGGCGCGCTGCGCTTCGTGAATGTAGGCGAAGGCGCAGGCGCGCCACAGAATGTCCATCTCCGGCTGCAACACCTTGTTGCGCTGCATCCAGCTCACCTCAGTGGCGGCGGTGGTGCGCAGTTCCCAGCGCGCGGCCTTTGCTGGGCCGCTGGTCATGCCCTGCTCACGCAGGACTTCATCATCTTTTACTAGTTCGATTTTCGTGTCTTTTTTCATATTTGTGGGGTGTGATTTCAGAGAAGGGCGGCGAACTTTTTGCGCGTCTCTTCGGAGGCGGTTTCGCGGATCGCGATGCGGCGGCCATTGCGCTCGATGACGACATCGCGCGGCGTGTTGCGGATCAGATCGATCAGCTCGTCGCGGTTGTCGGCGAATGCTCGCATGTAGTTGAGCGGGTGCTCAGGGTTGCTCTCGGCGAAGAACTCGCTGCGCTTGGTGAAGTTCTGGAAAATATCAAAGGCGCTCTGCCCGTTGTCCGGGTGCGAGGCGTTGAACCAGAATACCGTGGTCTCGTTGCCGTCGCTGCGGACTTGCCGTGTGACGGGTGCTTCGTTGAGCTCGAAGCCAAGGGTGACCAGGGCGGTGGCGAGCTTGAGATTGCTCGTGTGAAATAGTTCCGAATGTAGGTTCATAATGTGTAAAAAAATTGGCTCCCATTAGCCGGGGAGCCGTCGGCGGGTAGATGCGCGGGGTGCTTAGTCCTCCATCGTCGCGCTGTACTGAGTGGCGCTGACCGAGATGGTCTTGAACTCACCGGCGGCAGACTTCTCCTGCACCGAGTTGACGATCACGGTGCCGTCTGCGAGGCCGTACTTGTCGATGTCGTTGGACAGCGTGAGTAGGTTGCCGACTTGCATGGTCGCGCTGCCATTGAGCGTGCCTTCGAGGGTGATCTCGGCTTGCTTACCGGTGATCGCGACAGCAACAACTTCACCTTCAGCGTCACGAAGCTCGGACTTGTTGGCGGTGACATTGCGAGAGAACGAGCTGAGCAAGATGCCAGTCTCGTTGGTGATGCCGAACTCCACGGAAGAGACGGACGATGCTTTGTAGATGGTGGCGGGCATAGGATTGTGGGGGTCTCCCACTGCCCGCGTGTCAAATCGCCTGCGCGCTTAGCTCTCTACCATGCCGAGTGTGAGGTTCACTTGGGACATCCAGCGGTCATTGCTCTGCGACTCGTTCCATGTGTTCACCGACGCACCGGCGCAGGTGATGCCTTCGGGGAAAAAGTCGGCCATGGTCTCGGCGTCGTTCAGCGTGCCGCGTAGGCTCGCGACGAGGTTGCGGTGATCCGTGAGCGCATCGGCCATGACGGATGGCGTGCTGACGATCAGCCGCACGCTGGCGATGTAGAGCGTGGGTGCCGGTGCGTTGATGTCCTCACAGGCGACCATGATGAGAGGCGCGTCGTTGGGGATCTCGTCATCACTCTGGCCGCAGTGGATGGCGATGCCCTCGAAGGCCTCGAGGCTGGCGAGCCAGTCGCGCACGGATTGCTCGATCAAAAGGTTCATATGGTAGAAATTGAGCCAGGGTGAATCGTCACGACATGCTCGCCCGGCGTGCTGATGGCATCGCGGACCTCGGTGATGGTGTACTTGCGGCCGCCGAAGGTGAGTTGCTCACCGCGTGTGGGTGCGCTGGTGAGGGTGGAGCCGAGGAAACGGACGGTGTACTCGCCGCCTTGGGCATTGCCGCCAAGCTCGAGCGAGAGCGATAGGCGCACGGTGGAAATCACGACCTTGATGTCGACATTGCGAAAGCGAACCGTGACGCCATGTGCCTCGTTTTGAACTGCCGCCGATTTGAGGCGGAAGGCGTTGATCGCGGCAGGGGTCATTCTGAATGCGTGTGCATGTCAAAAGAAGAACTCCCCACCGACGCTTGGCCGATGGGGAGTTGAACGCTACCGATGAGAATCCGAACCTTATGCGGACTTGATGATCGCCATGGTGCCGTCGGTGAGGCCTTTGGCTGCGCCGAACATAAGCTCGAGCGAAGCGTTGACCTGACGGTTGGCGGTCGAGCCCCAGACATTGTATTGCACCGAGAGACCGAGTTGGTCGAGGGTGACAACATCGCTGACTGCGAACTGAGCGCGCACTGCGTCGTCGATCGCGGGAGCGGCGGCGGCCATCACGAGGGCTTCTGGCGAGCAGCCGAAACCGATCATGTTGGTTTCACCACCGAACGAGCTGGCGTAGTGGACACCGTTGTCGAAGCCGTAAGCACCGGCACCGAGGTTGATGGCGGTCGTGCTGGTCGGGATCAACTGCGAGTAGATCGTCGGGGAAACGACGAGGCCTTTGCGGGCGCTCTTGCTGATCGCGGCCCAGACCTTTGGCAGATCGCCGGAGGTGGCGGTGATGCCGGTGGCAGCCTTCGTCACAGCAGCGGCACCGAAGTTGGCAACGGTGACAGGAGTGGTGGCGAGAGCCCAAATCTTGTCGGCGAGGGCGTCAAGCGAGATTTGGATCAAGCGCTCAAGGCGGTGGCCGTTTGCCAACTCAGCCGCGGTGATCGCGAAAGGTTGGAAGATGTGGTCGAGGGTGACGGTGCCTTTGCCCACGGTGGCGCTGCCGCCTGGCTCAAAGTTGGTCGGGTTGACAACAGTTGCGCCGGTCGCGGAAACGATCGGGACTTGAACAGTGTCCTTGGCCTTCTTCACATCCGACGAGAAGTCGGTGGCGAAAAGGTTAAGGGCGGCGAGACGGTTGCTGAGAACCGTTTGGGCTTGTTGAGCGATTGAATCGGCAACAAGGGCGGAGTCGAATGTGTTAGGCATTGCGGGGGTGTGTTTGGGGTTGGTTTGGTTCTCTCCGGCTCACGCCTTCGAAATGGTTTGGCGGTGTTTCCAGATCGCCGCCTTGTGCGACTCGAAGAGCGCAGCGGCGGATTTGCGGTCGCCTGCCTCAACGGCGGCGAGGTACTCGGCGACTGGGTCGCTGGCCTCGGGTGCGGAGCTTTCGATCACCGGCACGACGCGTGCGGCGGCGAGGCCAAGCGAACGCTCGAGGCTCGCGAGTGCGCTGCGCTCGGCATCGAGCTCGGCTTTGACTGCGGTGAGTTCGCTCTCGGCTTTTTCAGCGCGGGCGAGCACGGCGTTGTACTTGGCGAAGATCGCGTCGGCGTGTGGCACAGATGCGACCGGCACTTCCGGCGCTGGTGCTTCTTCTTCTTCTTGAACTTCTTCTTCGGTAGCTTCGGGGGCAGCTTCGATGATCTCTTCGAGAGATGCGGAAGGAGTGACTTCGGCGGCCTGCTCTTCAGCGGCCTGCTCTTCGGTGGCTTCGATCACGACCTCTTCGTCGATCTCGGCAGCGGCTTCGAGTTGTGGGTCCATATCCACGGACCGCGCTGTCAAATCGGATGGTGCGTTGCGGAACTTTCCGAGGCGCGAGAACTTGTTGGCGCTGGCTGCGAGCGCGAGTGAGTCGGTGACTTCATCGACGAAGCCAGCGGCCTGCGCTTCTTCGGCGGAGAACCATGTCTCGGCATCCATCCACGCGGCGATCTGCTCTGGCTCTTGACCGCTCTTCGCGGCGTAGGCGGCAATCATGCCTTCGCGGATTTTCTCGAGCAGCGCGGCTTGATCGCGCATCTCGTCGGCATCGCCCATCGCGACGCCCCACGGGTTGTGGATCATGTAAAAGCCATTTGCCGCCATCTTCACTGGCGCGCCGGCGAGGCTGATGACGGTGGCCATCGAGGCTGCTAGGCCTTCGATCTGGACGGTGACGCCGCCGGGGTGACGCTTTAGCGCGTTGAAGATCGCGTTGCCATCGAAGACTTCGCCGCCGGGGCTGTGGATCTTGAGAACGATTTCGTGATCGGCAGGGACTCGCTTGAGGTCGCCGATGAATTGCTTGGCCGAGACGCCGTAATAACCGATCTCGTCGAAGATGGAGATTTCGGTTTGGCGGATCTCAGCGCGGGCAGATAAGGCATACCAGGTCTTCACGCCGCAGCGGGCGTGTCAAAATTTCAGAGGTCGCCTTGACTGGGGAAAACATCGCCAACCTCGAGGCCCAGCTTGTCGCACTTCGCTTTTCGGCGAAGGTAGGTTTGCAGGATGTCGTCTTCCTCAGCTTCGGCATCGAGACCGTGCAGGTTGCAGTAGCGCTCCCAGCTCATGTAGCCCTTGTCCATCAGGTCGCTGTACAGGCGGCCATCGCGTCCGTTGTCGACGGTGATCTTCTTCGGCGGGATGAACTCACACCTCCACCAATCGTCGCCGGGGTATGGTAGGCGACCGGCTTGGATTTCCTGATAGATCCAGAATTTCCAAAACGGACGGCAGAATTGATCGACGAGCATTTGTTGCAGGCGTTCGAGGAAATTCTGCGCGACTTCGAGCAGACCGCGAAACTCGGTGCCACTCGCGCCGACGAAGATCATGAGCGCTTCGGGTGGCAGGCCGATGCCGCGTGCGACTTCGGAGATCACATAGCGCACGAATGGCTCGAACGATTGCCCTGGATGTTCGTTTTTGAAACTCTGGATCGACTCGCCCGGCTTGAGCTTGGGAATCAAGGTGCCGTTGTAGAGGCGCTCGGTGCTTAGGTCTTCTCCTTCGCTGGTGGTGATTTTTGCGCCGAGGCCGATCTTGGCCGCTTCGTTGCTGGTGATCGAAAAGCCGATCTGCGCGCCTGCTTTGAATGCGCCCTTGGTGTAGGAGAGAATCTCCGAAAGGTCTTGAAGGTTGATCGCCGCGTTGTGCAGCCATGATGCGCCGCGTGGGTAGCCTGCCCGGCGGATGTGCCTGAAGTGCAGCATGTCCTGCGCTGGCACATCGGTGTACTTGCCATTCGCGCGGTCGGTAATAACGCGGTAGGATATGGGTGCGCCAAACTGATCAAGCAGCACGCCGTCGAATGAGCGGTCGGATGAGTCGGCGGTCGAGCCGACAGCCTCGCCGCCAATGAAGCGGACTCGCGCGCCGCCGGTCTGGGTGGTGAGAAACTGCGCAAAGAAGTCACCATCGCAGGCGACTTGCCGGAGGATGAGGCTTTGCGCGCCGTAGAAGTTGACCTGTGAGGATGCGTCGAATGCCCATGCCTCGGCGCAGGCGCGATCCTCGAACGCGCGCTCGGCAAGGCGGTTCCACTCGGTATTCGCGGTGCGGGCCTTCGGGACGATGCCGGTGCCGACGGCGCGCTGGGCAAGGTGCTCGATGAGGTAGGCGGCGACGCCGACATTGTTGTAAAGCCAGCGGGCTTTCTTGAGTAGCTCGAGGCGAGTCTGCGCGGGTAGCTCGCGGCGGGGTTCGACGGTGTTGAGGATGACAATGCCGCGATTGATTGAATGTTCGGCGGCTTCAAAGGCGGCGGCTTTCGGTGCGCTCTTGCGTGGTCGACCGGCTCCTGGGCGTTTGCCACCGCGATTTGATTTTTTGATTTCGCTCACGATTGATTTCGGGGTGTCAAAATCAAAGCGGCGAATTGAAGCGCGAGCGGTCGATGGTCACAGCGAGTTGCCGATCGCGGCCGCCGTCGATCAAGATTTCCTCGATCGCTTGGAGAAGCAGCCACTTAGGAAAGCTGACTTGCCCGGATGAACTGGCACCTTCCGAACCGATGCTGGTGATGACGACTTCCTCGGTCGCACTGGAAAAGACGGTGTCGGCCAAGGCCTCGAGCTCGTCGTTGGTTTTGGTCCGGCGCAGGTAGGACTTCACGCCGCTGATTTTCATGGCATCGCTCACGCTCGATGGCGGGTGTCAAAATGCGGGGAGTGAGCTCCTTTTTTTTGAATCACGGGCGGGGAGGCCTGATCATCAAAATGTGCATCACCGGTGAAAATGATTTTAAGGCCTTTATTCTCACCCTTGTTTTCTAGGGTTTTAGTCAGAAATAACGGGTAAGATTTGTGACAAATAATGGGTAGTTTTTGTCACAAAAAAATCCGCCAGCATTTCCAGCGTGGCGGATGAGTTGTTTCGGGAGTTGTAAGCGCTGCTTACCAGTTCAAGCGTTTTTCAAAATGTGCCATGCGATGTGGCAGAGTTTGAGCGCGTCCATGAAGTGATCATCGCGGACATCCTTCCAAACATAGACTTGGCCGGATGGGGTCTTGCGCGGGACGAGCTTTTGCCCGCTCAGTCCGGCGATGAACTCGGTGGTGACTTTCTTCGGGATCTTGAGCTCGGGCTTTTGGTCCTTGATGCGGTCGATGAAGAGCTCGGTCTTGATCGCGTGGTCGACATAGGTGTAGAGCACGACGCCCGGAAAGTTGTCGATCGTGGTGCGGCTGATCCGCGTGCCGAAGGTGACATTCGCGCCCTTTGCTGGGAAATAGAATCCGCCAGACTCTTGGCAGGTGGCATAGACGCGGAAGGTCGCAAAGC